>NZ_VILC01000031.1:47709-65013 GCF_009712065.1 Aphanizomenon sp. UHCC 0183
GCTAGATAACCAAGAATTTATTAATCGCGGAGTTCTAGTAGCAGTGATTATAGCCTTAATCAGTGGAGTAGTCAAACTCTTCGGTTTCTTTCCCACTGGTAAAATTTGAAATCCCTAATGGGATAAAAAGTTCCATCTCCTTCATAGAGAGTGGGATAAAATACTAAAATGGCGGACGCTGCTGTTATTGTCCTCAAGGGTTTTTAGCCTATTTTCTTATCATTTATTAATCGCCAAAATATATGACCAATAACCCACCAACTCTCACTTATACCCTGGAAGAAATATTGTCTCGTCTTGATCAAAAGATAGAGAAACAATTTACTGAAGTCAACCAAAAAATGGATCGACAGTTTACTGAAGTCAACCAAAAAATGGATCGACAGTTTGCTGAAGTCAACCAAAAAATAGATCGACAGTTTGCTGAAGTCAACCAAAAAATGGATCGACAGTTTGCTGAAGTCAATCAAAAATTTACTGAAGTTAACAAAAAACTAGAAACTATGGATGGTAGACTAAATAAATTAGAAATTGGGCAAGCAGAACTATCTGGGGAAATTAAAACCCTAGAGGAAAAAGTTAGTGGTATTGATAAAAGATTAGATAACCAAGAATTTATTAATCGTGGAGTTCTCGTAGCAGTGATTATTGCCTTAATTAGTGGAGTAGTGAAACTATTCGGTTTCTTCCCCAGCAGCAAAATTTGAAAATTCTAATCAGATTCAGAGGGAACAGGGAACGTTCCCTGTTCCCTTCTTTTGTAAATGCCAAAAAAACAAGATCCCCGACTTCTTTAAGAGGATGTTTGAAAAGTGGTATTCCGTAATTTTCATCACATTGCTACCCCCCTTTCCCCTTGTAAAGGGGGGAAACAATAAAAATCCAGTTCCCTCCCCTTTACAAGGGGAGGGTTAGGGTGGGGTAAAAAATATTTGATACATCAACCATAACTTTCCAAACACCCTCTAAGAAGTTGGGGATCTATTTCTGGAAATAGTAAGTTTGCACAAGTTGTAAATTTAACCAGCTAACTGTCCTGATGTGACACATTTGAGACTGAAATAGCAAGTAACTATAGCATTTCTCCATTTACAGTAGTCGGCTTTGACTTCTTTTCGCTGCTATAGCAACTATGAGGCTAGAAACTGATGAAAAAAGTTAATATCTACCGCTTTTGTAATTATGCTTTAATGAGTTTAATTTCTTGCAGTCTAGTCTTGAATCAGATTGCTCCAGCTTCACCTCAAATAGTTTCTCTAACTAACACCACATTTGCACCTGCTACTAACTTAATTTGGCCTACTCAGGGTGTGCTTTCTCAAGGTTTCCGTAAATATCAACATGAGGGAATTGATATTGCGGGTGCAAAAGGGACTCCGATTTTGGCTGCTGCGGCTGGTACAGTTGTCAAAGCTGGTTGGGATGATTGGGGATTAGGCAATTTTATCGAAATTAAACATCTTAATGGCAATGTGACGGTTTACGGACATAATAGCCGCTTATTGGTCAGTAAAGGTCAACAGGTCAAACAAGGTCAAATTATTGCCGAAATGGGTTCAACAGGCAATAGCACCGCCCCTCATTTGCATTTTGAATTTTATGCAGATGGTCGTTTAGCTAGTAATCCTCTCAGTTTATTACCGTCCGCCGCGATCGCAAAAACACCAGTAAATCAACCAGTTACCCGAACTCCACAACCAGTTTCACCTATAAGTAATCATGCTGATTGTCATGGGACTACAATTATGAATGGGGAGACGGCAACAGTTAGTATAAAAGTTTGCGAAGAAAATGGTCAGTTATTTTATTTAGGGAAATTGAAACAGGAACCCAGTCAAGTTTTAAAAATTCGGGCTTGGAAAGTTGATAATAACAAATATCAGGCAGAAAATGGTACTTTTTCCTACTTAATCAGCCCAGAAAAAATAGAAATTTGGCGGAATGGTAGTCCAATTCGTGCGGATAGTTTTCTCACTTCTCGTGGTTTAGGGAAATAAAAATACTAACCTCTTTATGTAATTGATGATTTCATTACAAATACCTGATGTGACAGTTCAAATGGCGGAATATAGTAGCCAACATATTGTGCTAAAGAAGTATAAAATCAATAAAGATTAAAACTAGACAAAAGTATCGTAAAAGTTCACATAAAGGAGCAGGTGATTATGGAATATTTGGCTTATTCATATATGTATATAGAAGATGAACAACCAAATGAAAATTTTGCATTAAATTTTCCCAAATCGTCATTTAATTGGCGGAAAATTTTTAAATCTTCGGCATGGTTAACTTTGGCTGGTGTAACTATATTACTAGCTACAGTGACTCAAATGCAGTTTGCTTCCGCAGAATATGCCAGCACAAATGGAAATTGTCTTTATATTCGTACTGGACCTAGCACTGCAAATTCATCTGTAGCTTGTGTCCGCAATGGTTCATACATTGGTGAAACAGGCAGTGTCAGAAATGGATTTGCGAGAATTTCTTCGGGACGTTACCGAGGATACTATGCTGCTGAAAGATGGATTGGTAATACTCCTGGCTATTCTCACCGCAGATATCGTTCTGGATACGGTGTTGGGGGTAGGGTGACGGTAGGATATGGCTCAAGAGGTGAACGAGTTAGAGAAATTCAAAGAGCTTTAGGGATTAGAGTTGATGGTGTTTACGGCTCACGCACCATTAACGCAATTCGTCACTTCCAAAGACGTAACGGACTGCGTGTAGATGGCGTTGTTGGCTATCAAACTCGGAGAGCTTTAGGTATTTAGAGAACTCCACAAAAAAATGATCCAATTTTGTGGGATGGGCATCCTTGCCCGTCCTTGATGATTAGCGGGCAATTCGTCCCGCACCACAAGAAATTTTGGGATATTTTTTTGATTGGAAGTCTCTAATAAACCTGTGCTGCATGAGTTGTCATTGCGAGTGAAAGGAAGCAATCTCTTGACAACCGATAAACCACCTAACGCAAAAATCTCTCAAACCCTTATTCCTCTGTGTCCTCTGCGCCTCCGTGGTTCGTTAATCAGGATAATTTATTTCTTGGAAGTCTCTTAGGAATATGAATTAAATAAAGTGTAAAAGTAGGGTGTATTAGCGACAGCGTAACGCACCATTTCAGGTTAAGTCAGAATTGCAGGTTATTAAATTTGCGTTCCTTAGCAGTATTACACCTTATTTAATCCACGATCCTTACCAAATTATTGGGTCTGACGCACCCTACAAGAGATAAAATCTACATTACATATTTAGTAGGGTGCGTCAGATAGAGGAAATCTCTTTTTTACTAAATTATTGGGTCTGACGCACCCTACAAGAGACTAATTTAAGCTATATAAACCTATGACTAAGGGGGCATTTTTTTCTAATTATTAATAGTTATAAAAGAAGTATAGGCAACATTCACTTATTCATAAATTGAGGCTAATAATCATGTTGAATAAAAACATGAAATCTGATTTTATAGTGAAGTTGTCAGCAAATTAAAACCGGAAATAATTCAACTAAGTGAGGCTTATGATGTTACATCAAGATAATAAATCTACGTTGCTTGTAGAATTATCAGCAGAAGAACAACAACTTTTATCTGGGGGATGTTACCAGTCACCCCCTCCCTGTTGTTGTAAACCTAAAAAATGTGGCAGAGGCTATCCACAATATGATCAACCTACACCCTATTCCAGAGAAGATAGCTATCCTGAGCGTAATGACCAGCGTGGTGGTTTATACTCTTCCTAAATAAGCAAAATATCTAACTGGACTATTTTTGATAGTCTTAGGGTTTCAATTTTGTAATTATAGGGTGAGGAGAAATTTTCAGATAGATTGCTTGATATCAAATATTAGCAGTATCTTATGCCAAAATTCTGGCTTAATTTTCTCCTCTTTCCTTTTTTATCATCAGGCTTTAAATAAAATTCCATGAGTCTATCTTTGGTCATATAATAAATTTATTTATTTTCATCAAAAGATATAAGTTATCAACTAATATTTCTAACCATAGAATCATTAAATTGATCAGAAATATCTTTATAAAAGTAAACATGGTTGTACAAAACCTAGCAAAAATTAATTGAGTTCAACAATTATTATGTCAAACCAAAATATTCCATCTCAAAATATCCCATCTGATTTAGTTGTAGAACTATCCGTAGAAGAACAGCAACTTCTATCCGGTGGCTGGCGTGGTGGACGGCATGGTGGCCGGCATGGTGGCTGGGGTGGTGGCTGGCGTGGTCATCGTCGCCGCGGATGGTGGTAAGTTAGCCTAGTGATCTGTCAAGCTAAAAATTGTGTGTATTTAATTCTTGGAATCTTTTGCTATCAAGAGATTTGCAAACCGATTACGCACAAAAACAAAATTGACAGACCACTAGTCCACAAAATCAGTCTTAGAGGATGTTTTAAAAGTGGCATTCCGTAATTTTCATCACATTGCTACCCCCCTTTCCCCTTGTAAAGGGGGGAAACAATAAAAATCCAGTTCCCTCCCCTTTATAAGGGGAGGGTTAGGGAGGGGTAAAAAATATTTGATACATCAACCATAACTTTTCAAACACCCTCTTAATAGTTTAAAGTTAATTTCTCTGAATTTGCTTTTTTTCTGTACTAGTACAAAACGGCGTAAATAAACCAACCATTCTAAATCCTCCAAAAGCCTATAAGTAGGTGAACACAATAAAACCAAACTGTGTAAAGAAATGTAAAATCGCCCAAACCCTTTTCACTCTTGCCTCTTGCCTCTTGCCTTTTGCCTTGCCATAACGACAATTTTCAACGCTCACCTACTTACTGTCTTCATTTTGACTTTTGACTTTTGACTTTTGACTTCCGCCCTACGGTACTAGTAGTTCACCAATCCAATCAAGTAAAATTGGATTTACTAATTCAGGTGCTTCATCTTGAGGACAATGTCCCACACCTTCTAAAGGAATAAACTTTTGGACTTGGGGGAAATTGGCTAACTCTCTACCTAAATTAATAGGTTCCCAAGGGTCAGCCGTTCCCCATAAAATAATTACTGGACAAGATATTATAGGTAATAAGTCTTCCGCTAAAGGACCACTGGAATAAGCCGTAAAAGCTAAAAATACAGCCGCAGCCCCAGGATCTTTTGCCGGTGTCATTAAAATATCTACTAACTCATCTGTTACCGTTTCTCCGTTAGCATAGGCTTGTAAAAGAATACTTTTAACTGTTGGTGGTTGAGCTAGACGATTAAAAAAGAAATTACCTACTGGTTTAATTGCTAGAAAGTTTTGTAAAATTGGTGTACCAAATCGCTTAATCCAAGGTAAGCTTGGACGTTTACGATCATGTAATAACCGCAAAGAACAGTTAAGCAAAGCAGTTCCCAACGCCATATCCGGGTTAATTACCGCCGCTTGCATAGCGACAATACAACCAATAGAATTACCTACCAAAAATGCAGGTTCACCCACCACTTCCCGACAAAAATCTGCTACTTGTTGTCCCCAAGTTTCTAAGGTATAGGTAATTTCTCCTGGTTTGGGTTTAGCTGAACCCCCAAAACCAATTAAATCAATTGCATAGACTCGGCAATTTGCGGCTAAAGCTGGAATATTTTTGCGCCAGTGTCCCCAGGATGCACCAAATCCATGTATCAGAATTACAGCGGGTCCTGTATTCCCTTGAGTTTGGTAACAAATAGGAAAATCTTGCCAAGTCCAGATTTCTGTAGAAGTAAATGTCTTTGTATCAGCTTGCATGGGAAATATAATAATGATAATTGATTTTAAAAAAATTAGGGCTTACGCATTGACAAAGTTTTCTAAATATGGAATGTGGATTTTATCTCTTGTAGGGTGCGTCAGACCCAATAATTTGGTAAAAAACAGATTTCCTCTATCTGACGCACCCTACTCAATAAGTTATTTCCAAAGCCGAAAACGACGCAATTTCGTTCATTCATATGATGGTAAGTTAGTGAGCGTGCGTAAGAGAACTCCACAAAAAAATGATCCAATTTTGTGGGATGGGCATCCTGCCCGTCCTTGATGATTAGCGGGCAAGATGCCCGCACCACAAGAAATTTTGGGATATTTTTTTAATTGGAAGTCTCACTGGCTTTAGCCGCTGAGATTCTGTTGATAGATTTAGATTAGGGAGTACCCAAAGTCCCACTACTTATTCTATATCTTCTCAAAAATAGTTTGTTTATACGTATATCATGAAACCTATATTTCGCTAAAGTAAATCTAGGAAGATAAAATTTCCGTTACTCAATTCATATCCCGGACTTTAATCGGGTGCATAGTATGAATACTCGGCGGTCTACTAAGAAATCTCCAGCTAATAATAATAATCCTACTCCTCAAGCATCTCCCCAACAGCAGAGAACAGAGGAACATTTATTTCCCATTGTCGGCATTGGTGCTTCTGCGGGTGGCTTAGAGGCATTTACCCAACTATTGAACAATCTACCAATAGATACTGGCATGGGATTTGTGCTGGTACAGCATTTAAGTCCCAATCAAAAAAGTATGTTGCCGGATATTCTTTCCCGGACAACCCAAATGCCCGTATGTGAAGCCCAAGACGGGCTAAAAGTACAACCGAATCATGTTTATGTGATTCCGTCTAATGTCACCATGACCATTAACCAAGGCACACTAAAACTCAGCCCTCGTGAAAAAACTCGCGGTTTGGCACTGACTGTTGATAGTTTCCTCTTGTCTTTAGCAGATAATTTAGGCGACAAAGCCATTGGCGTGGTGTTGTCGGGGGGTAATGAAGATGGTACAAAGGGTTTAGAAAGCATCAAAGGTGCAGGAGGCATTACCTTTGCCCAAGCTGAAGAACCGGGGATGATTAGTACCATGCCCAATACTGCGGTAGCTTCTGGTTATGTGGACTTTATCCTCACTCCCCAACAAATTGCTGAGAAACTAGCAAACATTAGCTCTCATCCCTATATTAGAGGATCAGAACCAGTTCCAGTAAGTGAAGTCGTCACCGAACCAACAGATCCTTTATTAGGTATTTTCCAGATCCTCCGGGCGGCTACTGGTGTTGATTTTGCCTATTACAAGCATACTACTTTGAAGCGGCGAATTCAGCGCCGGATGATGTTATATAAATTAGATAATCTGGAAGATTACATTTATTTTCTGCAAACTCACCCGGTTGAAGTCAACGCATTATATCAAGATGTATTAATTACTGTCACCAGTTTTTTCCGAGATCCAGAAGCATTTGAAGCTTTAAAAACTGAAGTATTTCCAATGCTGATTAAGTATCGTAAAACTGATGATCCTATCCGTATATGGATAGCAGGATGTTCAACTGGTGAAGAAGCCTACTCTATAGCTATCTGCTTAATAGAATTTTTAACGAATCAGGGAATGAATATCCCCATCCAGATTTTTGCGACAGATGTGAATGAAATAGCGATAGAAAAAGCGAGAATTGGCATTTATAAACCCAACCAAATAGCAGATATTTCTCCCGAACGATTGCAACGTTTTTTTGTGCATACAGAGAGTGGCTACCAGATTAGCAAATTAGTCCGAGAACTGTGTGTTTTTGCCAAACAAAACCTGATTAATGATCCGCCTTTTTCTCGATTGGATCTAATTAGTTGCCGCAACGTCCTCATTTATTTGAGTGCTGCTATCCAGAGGACAATTCTACCAATCTTCCATTATGGTCTTAAACCTACAGGCTTTTTGATGTTAGGTACATCAGAAACAGTGGGGGAATTTTCTGATCTATTTGCTGTAGTGGATAAAAAGTACAAGATATATGGTCGAAAAATAACATCTGAACCATTGGGAATTCAGATCATCCCCAGTCAGAAACCACTAGACAGTCACAAACCGCAACTACTAGCACATGAGCAGATTTCGTGGAGTGATCTAGAAATACAGAAACAAGCCGACAGGATTGTGTTAAACCAATTTGTTCCTGTGGGTGTGGTTGTTGATAAGAATTTAGAAATTTTACAATTCCGAGGTCAAACAAGTCTCTATTTAGAACCAGCGCCAGGTATACCCAGTTTTAATTTGCTGAAAATGGCCAAGGAAGAATTCCGCTTAGATCTACGGACTTCTATCCATCAAGCTAAACGGCAACGGACAGCAGTTAGGAAAGAAGGGATAAAAATTATCAGAAATGAGTTACTTAGGCTGGTGAATATTGAGATAATTCCTTTTCAAATGCTTAGTCATGAGGAAGAAGATTTATTTTTAGTTTTATTTGTGGAATCATCGCCAGCAATTACTTTTGTGCCGGCATTAAATAGCGATATTGAATCTGTACAGGAGCAAAATAACAGTTATGCTAAAGAAATTGCTGATCTACAACAGGAATTAAAAACTAATAAAGAGTATCTGCAATCAATTATTGAAGAACAGCAAGCTTCTAATCAAGATTTGAAAGCAGCGAATGAGGAAATACTTTCTAGTAATGAAGAGTTGCAAAGTACCAATGAGGAATTACAAACAGCTAAGGAAGAAATTCAGGCTACTAATGAAGAATTAAATACTATTAATGATGAACTGCAACGGCGGAATATTGAATCTAATCAGGTAAGTAATGATTTACAAAATCTCCTGAGTAGTATTAATATTTCTATCCTCATGTTAGGTAGTAATTTACGGATTCGCCGCTTTACTCCAGTGGCAGGGGTAATATTTAACTTGATTTCTTCCGATGTGGGCAGACCATTAAGTGATATTAAACATAAGTTAAATATACCAGATTTAGAAGCCCAAATTTTAGACGTAATTAGCACTCTGAATTTTAAAACTCAGGAAGTGCAAGACCAGGATGGTCATTGGTATGATTTACGCATTAGACCCTATCGGACAATAGATAACAAAATTGATGGTGCTGTGGTAGTTTTGGTGGATATTGATGAACTCAAACATAGTACAGATCAACTCAGAGCATCCCGTGATTATTCAGAAGCAATTGTGGATACTGTCCGCCAATCTTTAGTGGTGCTAGATACAGATTTACGGGTGGTTACGGCTAATCAATTTTTCTACGACACATTTAGGGTAGTGCGAGAAGAAACAGAAAATCGC
This sequence comes from Aphanizomenon sp. UHCC 0183, assembly GCF_009712065.1. NCBI lineage: Bacteria > Bacillati > Cyanobacteriota > Cyanophyceae > Nostocales > Aphanizomenonaceae > Aphanizomenon > Aphanizomenon sp. UHCC 0183. The sequence goes on from NZ_VILC01000031.1 coordinate 56,763, forward strand.
CTGATTTCTGAAATCGGTAATGGACAGTGGGATATTTCTCAATTGCGATCGCTCTTAGAAAATGTTATCACCCACCAAACCCAGTTTCAAGATGTGGAAGTTGAGCATATTTTTGAGCAAATCGGACTCAAAGTTATGCGCCTCAATGCCCGACGAATGCCGCAAATAGGTGAGCAACTACTGATTCTCCTAGTAATTGAGGACATTACTCAACAGAAGCAGTTTGAAGCAGAACGGATTCACCTCCTAGAACAAGAACAGTCAGCCCGGACTGCCGCAGAAACAGCCAACCGCGCCAAAGATGAGTTTTTATCCATTCTCTCTCACGAATTGCGAAACCCCCTCAATTCCCTGCTAGGGTGGTCAAGGTTGTTGCTTCATAAAAAGCTTGATGAAGCTAAGACTGAACAAGCATTATCATGCATTGAACGGGCTGCCCAAGCTCAAAACCTGTTAATTATGGATTTATTGGATGTTTCCCGAATTAGCAGTGGTACTATGCGTCTGAATCCCCAGCCTGTAAAGCTGATTTCTGTGATTTCCGCAGCTATAGAAGTAGTGAATTTGTCCGCAGAGGCAAAAAACATTCAAATTAAATCAAGACTAGATCCTGATGCCAAAATTGTAGTCGGAGATCCGATCCGCTTGCAACAGGTAATTTGGAATTTACTTTCTAACTCGATTAAATTTACTCCCCCAGAAGGCAGAATTGATATCAGTTTAGATTACAGTGATTTTCAAGCGGAAATTCAAGTTAAGGACACAGGAAGAGGTATTAGTCTTGACTTTCTCCCTTATGTATTTGACCGCTTCCGTCAATCTGATGGCAGTAAAACCAAGTCAAATTCTGGTTTGGGACTAGGGCTTTCCATAGTGCGTCATTTGGTAGAACTTCACGGTGGTACAATCACAGTCACCAGTCCAGGTGAGGGTCAAGGCTCAACTTTTACAGTTAAACTACCTCTGCAAACCAACCTGAAAACAACCGATATAGCCATAGAACCTATTACGCCCCCCACCTCCCCTACCCCCCCTACCCCCTCTACCCCCTCTACCCCCTCTACCTCCCCTCCCCCCCCCACCTCCCCCTCCCCCCCATCTTTAGCCGGTGTGCGGGTACTGATTGTAGATGATGAACCAGACATCCGCGAATTATTCCGAATAGTCTTGGAGGAATGTGGCGCTGAAGTCACAGAGGCTGTATCTGTCAGGGAGGCTTTATCAAAATTCAGAGATCATCCGGGTGGTTACGATGTACTTGTATCTGATATTGGTCTGCCAGAAGAAGATGGTTATATGCTGATTCGTCAGATCCGGCAGCTAAGTCCTGAAGCAGGTGGGCAAATTCCCGCCGCCGCATTAACTGCCTATACTGGAGAAGCCGAGGAAGCAGCCGCTAAAGCCGCAGGATTTCAAATACATATTGGCAAACCCATAGAACCGGATCAATTAGTCTCTGTGGTTGCTTCTTTGGCTATAAAACGCTAATTTCTAATCCCCCTGCCCCCTGCCCCCTGCCCCCTGTCCTCACAGATAACTTTTTCAGCAAACCCTAAATAGACACAGATAGTCACTCTACTGCTATCTTAAATTGGAGGCAATTGCAACTTTTTTGATAAAGCGGAACTTCATGGGAACGAATTACCGACGGGTTTTACTTAAACTGAGCGGTGAAGCCTTAATGGGCAACTTAGGCTATGGCATTGACCCAGAAGTGGTTGAGGAAATAGCCAAGGAAATAGGAGAGGTGATAGCCACTGGTGTACAGGTGGCTATCGTGGTTGGCGGTGGCAATATTTTTCGAGGCATTAAAGCAGCATCAGCAGGTATGGATCGGGCAACCGCTGACTATATCGGCATGATTGCCACGGTAATGAATGCCATGACCCTGCAAGATTCTCTAGAACGAATGGGAATTCAGACAAGGGTGCAAACCGCGATCGCTATGCAAGAACTAGCAGAACCATATATTCGCCGTCGTGCCATCCGTCATCTTGAAAAAGGACGGGTGGTAATTTTTGGCGCAGGTTCAGGGAATCCCTTCTTTACTACAGATACCACTGCGGCCTTAAGAGCGGCAGAAATTGAAGCAGAAGTGATTTTCAAAGCTACTAAAGTAGACGGCATTTACGATGCTGACCCCAAACTTTATCCTGATGCCAAGCGTTTTACCACCCTTACCTACGCCCACGTTTTGGCTAAAGATTTGCGAGTTATGGATAGTACCGCAATTGCTCTATGTAAAGAAAATAATCTCCCCATTTTAGTATTTGACCTCACGGTGCGAGGTAACATCCACCGGGCAGTCATGGGAGAATCTATTGGCACTCTTGTGGGAGGTTCTTGTGAAATTAGCTGAAGCTGAGAGTACGATGCAAAAAACCGTTGAGTCTACTCAACGAGCTTTTAATACAATTCGTACCGGTCGCGCCAATTCGAGTTTATTAGATAAAGTCCAAGTGGACTATTACGGTTCACCAACATCCTTGAAATCTCTGGCAAACATTACCACGCCAGACTCTTCAACCATCCTGATTCAGCCCTACGATAGGAACGCCTTAAATATCGTTGAAAAAGCTATCTCTCTGTCGGACGTGGGCTTAACTCCCAGTAACGACGGTAGTGTGATCCGGTTGAATATTCCCCCACTAACTAGCGATCGCCGCAAAGAATTTGTCAAACTTGCCGCCAAGTATGCGGAAGAAGGTCGTGTAGCAATTCGCAATATTCGCCGAGACGCTCTCGATACCATTCGCAAACAGGAAAAAAGTGCGGAAATCTCCGAAGATGAAGCACGAGATCAGCAAGACAAACTCCAAAAACTGACCAACAAGCACATAGTAAAGATAGACGAATTGTTGAGAGAAAAGGAACAAGAGATATCAACTGTGTAACTTGAAAGGACTAAGGACGGACTGGGGACTGGGGACTGGGGACTGGGGATTGGGAAATTAGAGAAAAATAATTTCTTTTCCCAATCACCAACTCCATTTAGAGAACTCCGCAAAAAGAAATGCCCAATATCATTCTGTTCGCAGAGTGTGGCTACACTCAGCATGACAAAACAGGATCATCTATTCTGTGGCTTACTTTTACTAAAAATTGATAAAAAAAATCATAGCCTCCTAATATATACTGAAAAATCAACTAAGTTAAGATAGAGCGCAAAAAATTAGCCATTATGTACGACTGCATTATTGTTGGCGCAGGTCCTGCCGGGGGAACAGCAGCATATCATCTAGCGAAGAAGGGGCGGTCGGTCTTAGTCTTAGAAAAAGAATCCCTACCGAGATATAAGCCCTGTGGCGGTGGCGTGTCACCTAGCGTAGCTCAATGGTTCGACTTTGACTTCAGCCCTGCTATCTCTACCAAAGCTGACTCTTTGCGCTTTACCTGGCAATTAGGCGATCCTGTAGAAGCAAAAATTGATACCAAAGAACCCGTTTGGATGGTGCGGCGGGATATTTTTGATCATTTCCTGATCCAACAAGCTCAAAATCAAGGGGCTGAACTACGAGACAAAACAGAAGTTAGAGGAATAGAATTTAAAAACGATGCTTGGCAAGTTACCACCACCACAGGGATAGTCGCTGGTCGTTATCTCATCGCCGCTGATGGTGCAAAAGGTTCTATGGCTAAATGGCTAGGTTTTAAAGAACGCAAACGCCGATTAGCAGGAGCATTAGAAGCAGAAATTCCGGCAATTGTCGAGAAAAAAACCACAATTCACTTTGAGTTTGGCTTGGTCAAAAACGGCTATATCTGGAACTTCCCCAAAACTGACTGTCATTCTATCGGAGTCGGCACTTTTATGGGTGGCGAACCCCAAGACTTTAAGAAAATTTTAGATGAATATGCCAAATCTTTTAATTTAGATATCAAAACTAGTAAACAATACGGTCATCCTCTATGTATTTGGGATGGAAACCAAAAACTCCATACCCAAAATGCAGTTTTAGCTGGAGAAGCAGCCTGTCTAGTTGATCCCTTTACCGCCGAAGGTATTCGTCCCTCCATTTTTAGCGCCGTTCTTGCCGCAGGATTTATTCACGATGCTTTAAATGGTGATATTAACGCCCTCGAAAACTATACCAATGCCATTAACGAACAATGGGGAAATGATATGGCTTGGGCGCAAAAACTAGCAGGGGCATTCTATCGCTTCCCTGGTGTTGGCTACAAGGTCGGTGTCAAACGCCCCTCTGGCGCTCAAATCATGGGTAAAATCCTCTGTGGAGAATTACGTTATAGTGATGTCGCTGGTCGCGCCTTAAAGCGGTTAATTCCTGGTTTTGGTTGATACAGCAAGATTCACCTAAGTAGGGGCGCAGGGTCTGCGCCCAGTCAGGAGTCTCAACTTTTACACCTGATCATTGATATCCGAATATTCCTCAACTATAGTTAATTCTGGATGATCTTCTTCATTATTATTCCAATTATCTAACACATCTTTAATTAATACTTCTTGTACCCAAATTTTGGCAACAACCGTCAGAGGAAGTGCTAAAAATAATCCTAAAAATCCAAAAAAGGTCACAAAAAATAACTGAGAAATTAAAGTAACTGCTGGTAGTAAAGACACTTGATGTGCCATGACTACAGGTGTGATAAAATTGCTCTCAGTCTGTTGAATAATAAAGTAGAGAATAAACACAGCAACAGCTTTCCAGGGATTATCCAAAAGAGCGATCGCCATTGCTGGGACTACACTCATAGTTGGACCCAAATTAGGAATTAAATTCATAAATCCCGCTAACACGCCCAAAGCTAGTGCAGCCTTCACTCCTAAAATTGATAAACCCACCAAACTCATCAGCCCTACCACCAAAACACCAATAGAAGCACCAGTCACCCATCCTCCTAAAGAAACTTCACATTCCTGTACAATCCCCCCTACCCGCCGCCGATAAAAGGAGGGAAATATGCGAATAAATACTTTTTGATAAGCATCAGGATTAACTAAAAACATTCCTGTTAACACCAGGACTAATAGAATTTTGAGAACAACTTCTAAAGATCCAGAAACAAAAGCAAAAGAGTTACCTAATAGGCGATTAAATAGTGGTTGAGCTTGTTCAATTAAACTATTAAGATCCGGTATATAAGGCAATAATTGTACAGGAATATGACTTCTTTGGACATCAATCCAACTATTAAACCGCCCAAATCCTTGGGGAACTCGATAAGTGAGTTCATGAAATTGCTGGATAAAAGGTGGTACGATTAACCAGAAAAAACAGACAACACCTGCAAAGAAAATCCCTACAGCTAATAAAACTGATAATCCTCGTTTTATTCCTAAACTTTGAAAGCGCCGGGCGAGACGATTTAAAGTCGTCGCTAAAACAACCGCCGCAAATATTAGTAGCAGAACATCACGAAGTTGCCACAATATATATAAAGATATAACTAAGGCAATTAAGCCTATCCATTGACCAAGATTCACAAGCAAGACTCCCAGCTTGGTAAAATGCCTTTTGATGACAATGCAGTTAGGTTAGCTGATTTTAGCAACACGGACTATATTTTTTCTGTTAATTTTGCTTTTGTCTTGGTATTCGCCACAGTAGAGCGATCGCCATAATTATAGTTGGTAACAAAACCATAATTAACACATTTGTCACCGTTGCTGGAATCCCTAAAAACGGAGCAGCATATTTAATTAATACCGATAGCAAAGTCGAAAATAATAGCAGCTTCAGCAAAAATCCCAATTGATTTTCCATAACAGTGCGGGGAACACATAATTTTATAGGGTACATACCAAATAATAACTGAAAATAATAAATCTTTATCTCGTTCCTAGTCTCTGACTAGGAATGCAGTTGATGAGGCTCTGCCTCCATCTTATCTCATTGAAGGCAGAGCCTTATCTTATTCATTCCCAGTCAGAGACCTGGGAACGAGATAAAAATAATAAATATTGTGTTAGCTAAATCTTGCCATCTACCGTTAGGATGGAGTATAGGTATGAATTTCTGTCATATTATCGCTAAAATGGATATTAACCCAGTAATTAGTGCGATCGCTAAAATTGCTCCTGCTACTGCTACCCTGGCTATTAAGCAAACACAACGGAGTGAAACTGTAATTAGAATTAAACAGCAATTTGGGCTTAATCCGATCCAACCGCCAGGTGATACTATTAGCGTTTACGTTTATGCTTTAATAGAATATGGAGTATATAAGCCTGAGCCATTACTGAAACTTTTTAGAGAAAAAGAAATTCAAAAAGCTTTCTGGAAAGATTTTAACGCCGATCATCCCTTGATTTTTACTCCAGAAATAGAACATTTTCTAGATTGGAATATTTTGGGAGATGAAATAAGAGAATTAGAAAATATTAATATTCGTCAAGAATTTGAAGAATTTTATCAAGTGTTTGTTAGCGTAGCCAAACGCACGAGGACACCTGCGGAAGTTTTACGTGATAGAGATTTAATAGACTGGAAAAATCATGAGAATCAAAAATATGACTATCCACCAGAATTTCAATCATTAATTACCGAAAAAATCAAATCCTTCTGCGGTCGCAAATTCGTATTTACTGCCTTTGCAAACTTCATCAACACCAATAAAAAAGGCTATTTCACAGTTATCGGTGATGCGGGAATGGGCAAAAGTACCATCGCTGCAAAATACGTTTTTGAACATAAAACAATTTGTTATTTCAACAACTTACAAGAAAATCGTAATAGTCCTGAATTATTTCTGGAAAGCATTCGTCAACAACTAATTAACCGCTATCAATTAACAAATGTGGATAAGGATGATTTATCAACATTACTAGTAAAAGCTACTGAAAAAATAACCACCAATGAAAAATTAATCATTGTCGTTGATGCACTGGATGAAGTCAAGCAAGAACCAGGAGGAGAAAATATTTTATATTTACCAAAAACCCTACCAGATAATGTTTATTTCTTCCTAACTAGACGACGTTATGAAGCAACTAAAGAACGACTCTATACAGAAGGATTGAAAAAAGAATATTTAGATTTAACTGATAGTCAATATGACAAAGAAAATCAGCATGATATTCAAGAGCATATTCGCTTCTGTTTAAACAATGATCCAGAACACAAAGACGGATTACAAACTTGGATAGAAAACAAAAATATCACTCCCGACGCTTTTGTAAATCAGTTAGCAACCAAGAGCGAAAATAATTTTATGTACCTGCGCTATGTTTTACCAGCAATAGCAGAGGGTAAATATAATGATTTGAATTTAACCCAATTACCCCAAGGTTTACAGAATTATTATCAAACTCATTGGGAACGGATGAAAATGAATGATTCATCTAAAAAAATGAAAGTAATGATTCTGTTTATTTTAGTGGAAATTGGTACACCAATATCCGGTGAGATGATGTTTGATATCGTTAATGAAGATGAATGTGATGTGGATGATATTTTAAATGAATGGATTGAATATTTGAAACCGCAAACCATAGATGAAGATATTTGTTATAGCATCTATCATGCTAGTTTCTTAGACTTCTTGAAAGCCAAAAAAGAATTTAAACCAACTCGCAAATTATTTGAAGACGTAAATCAGCGCATTGTTGATTATTGGGAGAGGATACAGGGATGATAATAAAATTTTACGATTTCCGTAGGTTGGGTTAAGCGAAGCGCAACCCAACATAACATATTGATTCAAAAGGAGAAATTGAGATTGTAGTTAGCGAAGCACAACCACACACCCAATTTAATGTTGGGTTTCCTTACGTCAACCCAACCTACAGATATTAATTTTTATCAAAAATCTTATGCCAGCAACTAACAAAAAATTATTATCAGATAAATCCTATTCCCAAAAAGCTTATTTGGGTAAATTTCCTTATAATTTGGTAAACTCCGGTAACTTAACCAAATATTTCCAAACCCTCACAGATTATCAATTCATATCTAACAAAATCAATCATCCTGAATTTGGTATCCAAGCATTAATTGAAGATTATGATTTATTAGATGCTACCCAAACCGCAACCCACCCAGACCAAAGCAAAACCTTAAAATATATTCAAAGTGCTTTGCGACTGTCTGCACATATTCTCACCCAGGATAAACAACAATTAGTAAGTCAATTATGGGGAAGGTTACAAACCATTAAGACCCCAGCAATGCAAACCCTATTAACCCAAGCACAAAAAACTCACCCTCACCCTTGGTTGCGTCCCCTCACCCCCAGTCTCACCCAAGCAGGAGGAAGGTTACTCCGCACCCTCACAGGTCATAGTAGTTTT
>NZ_VILC01000031.1:65335-67076 GCF_009712065.1 Aphanizomenon sp. UHCC 0183
AACACAGGTGATTTCTGGTTCTATGGACTATACTGTGAAGGTGTGGAATTTAGAGACAGGGGAGGAACAGTTCACCCTCACAGGTCATAGTCGTTCGGTAAACGCAGTAGCAGTGACAGCAGACGGAACACGGGTGATTTCTGGTTCTGATGACAAAACTGTGAAGGTGTGGAATTTAGAGACAGGGGAGGAAATAGCTACTTTTATTGGTGACGGTAACTTTCATTCCTGTGCGGTTGCGCCAGATGGGTTAAAAATTATTGCGGGTGACGCTGGGGGAATGGTGCATTTTTTAAAGTTGGAAAATCAGGGAGCATGAAATGATGAATTTATCACCCAGACCACCAACTATGAATAATTCCATAGTTAATCACCAAGAATTTGCAGCCATAATTCACCAAAAAAGCGCGAATTTTCTGGGTCGTGATTTCGTGTTTACTGCTATTAATAATTTTCTCAATCGCTACAACCGGGGTTATTTCACAATTATCGGTCTACCCGGTAGCGGTAAAAGTGCAATTATTGCTCAATATATTAATCAAAATAATCCTCCAGAAAATCGCCAGGTAATTTATTACAACGCTGAACTAGAGGGGAAAAATCACGCTGAAGAATTTCTGAAATATATATGTTCTCAAATTATCGCCACATTTGATCAAATATCTCTGCCAAATTTACCCGACAACGCAACAGAGGGAAGTTGGTTTTTATCCTTGCTTCTCCAACAAATCAGCGACAATTTGCAACCAAATCAAAAATTAATTATTGCTATTGATAGTTTAAATTGCATTAATTCCCAATTACAACCACCAGGAACAAATATTTTTTATCTTCCCCGCTACATTCCCCAAGGGGTGTATTTTCTCCTTACCTGTCGTCCGTTTTTATCAGATAATTCTGGTTTATTAATAGAAGCACCGGTACAAAGTTTGCATTTAGAAGATTATCCACAGGAAAATAAACAAGATATTCAAAATTATATTAGGAGAAACCTAACCCCCCTTCCCTACGAGGGAATGGGGGAACAAGACTTGTCTAACTCCCCTCTCCTTGCAGGAGAGGGGTTGGGGGAGAGGTCAATTCTTACATCTAACTCTCAGAAGAACCTAACCCCCCTAACCCCCCTTCCCTACAAGGGAATGGGGGAACAAGACTTGTCTAACTCCCCTCTCCTTGTAGGAGAGGGGTTGGGGGAGAGGTCAATCAAATCCTGGTTAAATACCCACCAAATAAATGAAGCAGAATTTATGACTAATTTAACCAACCGCAGCGAAAATAATTTTATGTATGTTAGCCAAATCTTAGCTGCTATTACTAATAATTTTTATCCCCAACCTTCCCAAATAGGAACATCATTTCCACCACCATTAGAAACCTATTACCAACAACATTTAGAAAAAATGCTGGGTTCTCAATATCAAGATTTTCCCCTAGCAGTGTTGAGAGTTTTATCCCAGACAACACAGCCCATATCAGTTACAGATATGGCCAATTTCCTAAATACTGATGAATATGATATTGAAGAATTATTAGAAAATTGGTTAGAGTTCTTGCAGATAGAAACTATTTCTGACTCAACCACCTACAAATTCTATCATGATAATTTTCGCCAATGGCTCATAAAATCTTTGTTTTGATCCTGTACATCCTTTAATCCTGCACATCCTGATAGCGAAGCATGGCGTATCACTCCTCCGTCGTCACGCAAGCTATAGCCATTTCTGACAATTTACCTAAGAGG
>NZ_VILC01000032.1:0-42855 GCF_009712065.1 Aphanizomenon sp. UHCC 0183
ACTCAAAACGGCTAGAACTTGGACTTTTTTATAATACAACGAATAGGCTTAAAGCCTCTCCCCGTTGCGGGGAGAGGTTTACAAGAGGGGTTTCATATTTGGTTAAACTATAAACCGTTTGCAGTATATTTGAATATTATTTGATTGTGACAGAATTAAGGATTATAAGGATTATGATGATGAGTGAAAAAGAATATTTTGTAAATGCCTAAAATAAACAACATTCTCTAAACACTATAATACCGAAAATTCATAGATTAATTCAACAATAACATCCTGTGCATCCTTTAATCGGTGGACATTATCTCGACTTCGCTCGATAACCACCTGATTCTGACAAAATTTATTTCTGATTAAATTTACATTTAACGGTAATTTTGATATTACTGCTGGTTTCTCCTGTAACAATATAAGGGATTCCTGTCATTCCTCCGACATTAACACCAAATTCTAAAGTAACTTCAGCAACTTCGGCTAGAGCTAAATCTTTGAAGGATTGAATAATATGTTTTGAATAGGATTGAATAGTTTTTTGGAGTTTGTCTCCCTGTTCTTTAATATTCAGTTTTTCGTTCAGTTTTTCTAAGCCAAAACTGCGGTCTGCTTGTTCAGGGGTGGGAATTAGAAAATCTAGGTTCTCATTTTCTGGAGGTTGGGGAATAGATACAGCAATATTTTCTGATGCTTCAATATAAATAATTGTTCCGTCTTCTAGTTGAATCGGCGTTAGTTGTGACATAAAGGTAAATTATTTTTTACAATGTAACCGTCATCTGATGCCACGACCAAAGCGCGACTCAATACCAGCATACAGTTATCATATTACCACTCGTTGCAACAACCGTGAATTTTAATTAACTCGTCACGAATGCCGTCAGGTGTTTCTCTATACTCAGATATATTTACGCTAACCCAAAAGCGGCGGAAATGCAAAAAGGCTTTTTGAATAACGAATAGTCACCTATTCAAGCAGTAGCAAATTCTGTTAAACTGCGTTTACTGGGATGCTGGAAACCTAAAATAATATCGCTTTGAGGTATTCCTGTTGATAGCAAATCATCAACAACACATAAATTAGTTGCATCTTCTTCTACCCAAACTTTACCGTTTTTGATGCAAAGATAGATGATAATATGCTGTATTTGTTTTTTGTCATCCCAGCCAAATCGAAACCAAATATATTGATCTCTTTTTTCATCAAAGGCTAAACGTTCACTAGCCTCCATTCTGCCATTTTCAACATTTTGAGGATTACTCATTTCGTAATATTCTGTCAATATCTTTTTGATAGCATGACGATATTGTTCTAGTTTATCCATTGTTCAATTTCCTCCTTTTCTGTATTCACAACTATTAATAAAAGTTGATTTTCTTGGATGACTGCTTGTACAGACTTACGTTGAAAAAACTTTTCATACACAACATCATCAATAGCTAAATAAAGTTTATATTCTGGTGCAGTAAGTTGAATAAGTTTCCGATAAACTATGTATTGTCCCAAGGCATTATGAAAATCATACATCTGCGACTTACCCACAAAACTCTTGATTTCTACCACAATTTTCTGTCCCTGACGTTCTGCTGCTATAGGTTTTTCTGCTGCTAGGTCTGCGTAAAGTTCAGCATCTTCATATTTAATAAAGTAAGGGTCATCTGTGATAGTCCAACCGTCTTTTATTAAAGCCGTTTTGACTTCATATCTAATGCCACGACAAAAGCGCGACTTAGAGGATGTTTGAAAAGTATCAGAATTAATCGAGATCCCCCCAACCCCCCTTACAAAGGGGGGCTAAATTCCTCAAAGTCCCCCTTGAAAAGGGGGATTTAGGGGGATCTGCGGGTGTCAGATCCCACACGAAAAAGTTTTCAAACAACCTCTTAATACCAGGATACAGTTATCATATTACCACTCGCTGCAATAACCGTGAATTTTAATTAACTCGTCAGACGGTTGTGCCAGGTATTTCTCTATACTCTCAAAAAGGCATTGGCTAAATTCCAATTTAAGCTTTATGCCGTCTGTGGGTATTAAATACGCTTATATATATTTACTCTAACTCAAAAGCGGCGGGAATGCAAGAAGGCTTTTTGAATAACGGGAAGCTTTCGACTGGGAGATTGTGCTATAATTTGCCAATGATTAAATTGTCAGAGATTTTATGATAACGTTGCAAGAAATTATTAATTCACTGGCCAGTTTATCAAAAGAAGATCAAGATTTTCTATTTGAAATACTCCGCAAAAGAAGAGAAGAGGAAACTAAGCAAGTTATAATTCATTCATTACGAGGGAAGTATTCTAATCTGGCGACAAGTAGCGATGATTTTGCAAGTAAGAAACAGATAGAGATTGCTTTGGAAAATTAGCAAGATGAATATTAATTTTAGATGCTTGTGCTTTAATTGCTTTTTTCAGAAATGAGTTAAGGGCAGAAATTGTAGAAAACTACTTGTCTGATAATCAATATATTTGCATGATTCATGGCTTATATATTACAATCTACAAGTCTCTGCCAGGAAGAAGGGTAGTTCACGCCAAAACTCCACCTTGGTAACGTACCCCTCCTCACACTATCTAAATTATTATTATTTTCTATAATACCCCAAACGGGTAGTTCTTCCCATGCTATCCAATTTCCCCCTTCCTCTTTGCCCTTCTTCCATCCCACCTTTTCGCCAAAACTATTATACCCATCTTCGCTCCATTTTGTAAATGTTCCCCTTTTCGAGTCAAAATCTAAAGTGCCTGTTTTTATAAATATTTTTTTCTGAACGCTAAAACCGAATTTTCCGTTTGAGTTTGTAACCCATAAATTATCTACTTTTTTTAAATCCTGACATTGAAGGTTTTTAAAACTTAATTCACCTTTAGCGAAAAATGAAACAAACTCCGAATTTTTTAAATCTGCATCTTTCCATCTATTTTGCTTCATTAAATAGTCTAATTCATCTAATAAATGTGCTTTTAAAGATTCATAATAAACTGTATTTGAGCTATCTAAATCATTAAGCTGACGATAAAGATTAGCGACAATATCAGCATTACCATTGTAGAGAATATTCAGGTCTAACTCTAACTTAAATAAATTATTATTATAAGATTTTAATTGAGATTTGAGAATATCATATTTAGCTAATGCTATTTTGTAATTATCTAATGATTTTCCTAATTTACCTTTTACATAATAAATATAAACTAAAGTTTCTAAATAACTAGAATCATTTTTATCAATATTATTTTCTTTTGGTAATTTTTCAAAACTTTTATTGAAATCTTCTTTAGCTTTGTTATATTTTGGATCTAATTGTGGATTTTTATCCTTTTCTGTTTTTAAAGATTCATATCCTAAAACTAAAGAACTATCTAATAAAGCTTCTTTAAGTTCTGGATTTTTGATTTCTTCTTGTAAAACTAAACCGGCAATACTTAAAAGCTGATTACCTTCATTTACTTGGTTATTTTTTAGTTGTCGAGAAGCTACTTCTGATAGTTTTCGGATTTTATAAATATTTTGTTCCATTTTCGTAGTATTTTGTTTTGCTATAAATGCGGTTATGCCAAAAAATACAGCAAAAACTACACTAATAGATAAAACTAATCCTCCTGTTTTCTTAGCTTTCTCTAATTGTTTTTCTGCTTTTTTTCTAGCTTCTTCTTCAATAATTCTCGCTCTTTCTGCCGCTTCTTTCTCCTTTCTTTCCCTTTCTAATTCAGCTTCCTTTTCCCTTTCAATAATTTCTTCTTCAATTTCCTGCTGACGAGAAGCCGCTAAAAATTGTTTATCCTGAAAACTTACATTCTTAGATTCTGCCCATGCTTCTGCTGTTTTTAAAGCATTTCCTCGTAATAACCAAGAATTATCTTTACGACCTGAACCATACCACGCCCTAAACGCTTCAGAATAGGGACGTAATGCAGCTAATTGATTATCAATCCATTGTTGATTAAAAACTTCTCGATAAATGGGATTGTAAATCTGTAAGTGATTATTTCTTTTCACCACTAAACCCGATAACTGTAACTTTCCTTCCTCTCCAGTATTCTGACTAACTACTTCTCCCTGTTGATAAATATTTTGATAAATATCTAATAATTCACCTGCCATTTGTTCATCAATTAAAATCCGTCTTTCAATGGTGCGTAAATGTTCCGGGTCATCTTTTGCTTGCCAATTTTCAATAATATTAGTTCTAATTAAATTCTCTAACCATTCTGCATACTCCCCACTTTCCAAGGGGGGTTGGTGGGGATCATTTAAAACTAAATTACAGACCTTTTGAGTTAAAAAAGGTTGTCCTCCAGTCCAATTTAAAATTAATTCTAATAACTTTTCCGGTTGATTGGTTTTAACACTTAATCCCTTTGCTAATGCTTGAGATTCTGGAAATGTAAAACCTGTTAATTCCACCCCATAACCAATATTAAAAGGAGTCCGCGTTTTATCTTGAATTAAATCACTGGGAGTAGCTACACCTAATAGTACAAAACTGAGACGATTATATTCAGTATTATCAACTCGACGATTATAAAAAGAGCGAATTAAAGCGAAAAAATCATCAACATTAAACTGTAAACTGATGATACTATCAATTTCATCTATAAAAATAACGATATTTGAATCAACATATTTTAAAAGAATATCTCGGAGAAAATTACCAAAGAAATTCACCGCAGACAAAGATTCTTGATCATATTTATCCCACCAACTATCTATATCACATTTTTCATTTAATTCAAAGGTATTAATTAATTCATTAATAATTCCTGCATACCATTGTAAAGGAGTAATATTGGCTGAACCAATATCAGTTAAATCAATAGCAGCACAAGCAAATCCATCTACTTCTTTAAGCCGTTTCATTGTTTGAACTCTTAAAGAAGATTTACCCATTTGTCGGGAGTTTAAAACATAACAAAATTCTCCCTTTTTTATCGCTTGATATAGTTCATTATCGGCTTTTCTGGTAACATAAGTAGGCGCAGAAGCTGGGAGCGAACCACCTACTTGATATTCATAATTAACTGAGTTTAAATTTTCCATTTCACTTGTTGAATACTAATAAATTAGCGTAGCTCCTATGCTATAGCGGTTCTCGGTTGAGTGAGATATAAGAACCCCACCCCCAACCCCCTCCCCGCAAGCGAGGAGGGGGCTTATGATGTATCTCATTCAAGTGCATATCGTTATATTATAATCTTCAGTAATTGGACAAAAATATTGACAGTCATTGCGAGGGAAGGCAAGCAGTCACAACCCTTGGAATTGCTTCATTTCACTTCGTTCCATATGGCTATACTGCAAACGGTTCATAGTTTAACCAAATATGAAACCCCTCTGGTAAACCTCTCCTTTGCACCCCTCCCTGACCCTCCCCTACAAGGGAGGGAAAAGGAGCAGCTTTTATAATTGGAGAGGCTTTGAAGCTTGTTCTTTGTATGATAAAAAAGTCCAGTTTCTAGCCGTTTTGAGTATAACGCAACGCTTACGCAATGACATTGTGTAATTAATTCTGTCTCACTACTTATTATTGAAGAATTTCGGTAACAATATCTTCTGGAGGTATTCCTGCTTGAATTAAAGCATTTGTTAATCCTTGCTCAAAATTATCATCTTCAATAACAATTTTATCATTTAGTAATCTAGCATGGAATAAAATAGTATCAGTCCAAGTTTGTTTTTCCCAACCTGTCATAATAATCAAAAATTGTCCTGATTCTTGATCACAAACTGAACTAAGTTTAAGTTTTTGTAATCGAGGTTGAATAGCAGATTCTTTTCTTAAAACTTGGGTTAAAATCTGAGTATACTTTAGTGATTTATCCATTGTAAAATTACCTCATTTTCAGGATCAAAAACAATTAGATTAATTTTATTACGTTTAATAACCAATTGAAAAATAGGTTTTTGAAAGTGTTTTGAATAAATAGCTTGACTAATTCCTAAAAAAAGTTTTCGTTCTGGTTCTTGTTCTTCTAAAGCCCATTGATAAAGTTGAAGTTGTCCTATGGTTTTTTCTAGTTCACTGATTACAGAAGGAGCATCAAAATCTTTAATTTCGATGGCAATTTTTTGGTCTTCTTTATCAGCACTGAAAAATTTTTCTGCCCCTAGATCGGCTTTGAGTAATGTTTTTTTTAGTGCTAAAATTAAGGGATCATCGGTAATTTGCCAACCATCCTTTTCTAAGGTATGACGTAATGATAAGTGTAAATTATCTCTCCTAGACATTTTTTTTGTTAACTGTTGGTTATTTAGATTCCATATCTACTTTCATCGCACTTTGATAAGTAAGATAATACGGCTCTTGCGTCTCTTTTATGGTGATTGAGGATCGATGATAACAAAACCCTTACGGGACAAGAGTTATAAACAATTATTTCCATATTTTCAATGAAATGCCTACACAATAGCGCTTTCAATGATTTTGAACCAGGCTTTCCATAAAAATAACCAAAGAACCGATAATACTTGCATTATATACCATGACAGGACTTTGACAACTATTCTATCAAACATCATGTAACAAAACTTTACTATTACCTAAATTTTGCTTTTTAAATGACATCAATTAATCTTGCAAGCGATCGCCAAAATAAAGCCGATATAAATTACATAGTGGAATCACCTTATTACCTTTTGATTCTGCTAATCCCATGCTTTTTAATTTAAAAGCATAAATTGGTTCTAAGGTAACGGCATCATCACTATTAACCAATTTTAACATAGCTGATTTTAGTTCTTGATTTTCTTCCAAAATCAAAAGATGACGATACAAATGATCTTCATATAGTCCTTCTTCAGTGGGAGCAATTTCTAAAAATTGCTTTAAAGTTAAGTCGTTAGTGGCAATATGATATAATGCCGTTCTCACCAAATAAGGATGACCGTCAATCATCCCCATTAATTGATTAATTTCTGTATCTGACCATTGTAATCCATGTCGTTTAACTAAATCCTGAACCTGTGCTAAACTAAACTTATTTAAATCAATTGGTAAACCCACATTAAAAGGAGATTTATTCACATCCAAAGAAATATAAACTTCCTGAGAATGGGAAAGAACTAATCTCAGTTTTTGCCAAGTTTCATTATTTTTGCCTTTTTCATGCCATGAACGTAACATAGTGAAAAATTCATCAGCAATTTCACTATATTGAAAGATTCTATCTACCTCATCTAATCCTAGAATTACAGGCTGTTTCAATTCTTTTAAAAGATAGGATTGGAAGTAATTTGTACAATTAGTTTGACTGCTATAACGTTGAGGTTTCCAATATTGATCTATCTTTTCTTCAATCCCTAATTCTAAACTGACATTTGCACAAAAAGACTCTAAAAAACTATCCAGATTTTTAAATAATTCTCGACTCCATAAATTAATAAATCCTGTTTGATAACCTTGCTTTTCTCCTTGACCTAAAATCCTACTCATTAATGAAGTTTTCCCCATTTGTCGAGGTGCTTTAATCCTAATTAATGCCCCAGGTTTTACAATAGCAGTGTAACAGGTAGCTTCAATGGGAGGACGTTCAACATAGAAAGGAGAATTTAGGGGGACTTGACCATCTAAATTTTCAAAAGGAATATTAATATCTCTTGGTTGAATAGGTTCAGATTTCGACTCAGGTACACCCTGAATAATAGCTTTTTTAGTCGTTGCATCTTTTGTCCTCAAAATCGGAGTTAAATGCTCTGGAATATGTTCCATTTCAATCGCATTACATCCTAAATCAAAAGCACTTTTAATTGATTGTCCTGCAAATAAAGTATCGTAGAAACCAATAGCAAATTGTTTAGCGGCTTGATCACCAATTTTTTGATTCATCCCGACGACATAATTAACATAAGGATAAATACTTTCTGCTTGTACATCTGAATAACAAGCATTGAGAAAAACACAATCAATAAAAAAGATTTCTTGTAATGCTTTAAACAATTTGGCTAAAGGAGCAACTTTGACTAAAAAGGCTTCTCCATTATCTGTCATTAAAGCTAAACCCTGTTCTCCTCCACCATGTCCTGAAAAATGCACAATATCTGGCTTATGACCTAATAGGGTACGACGAAGTTCTTGAGGACGGACTGCCTCTTCTACAATAATTGTAAATTGTTCACGGTTGAGCGATCGCTCCCAAGCACTTTTGATTTCCCTCACTTCCTCACTTACACGCAACGGTTTTGTGTTAGTAGGGTTAGCGGTCAAAATAAGAATTCTTTTCATCACCGTCGTTTTGTGAAGATATTACCAATACTGTGTATATGAAGTATTGTATCCTTTATAGTTACCAAAACCGTAACGGTGATCCAATCTCAGGTTACTGAGGACTTTTCTGGTAGATACTCTCAACAACAAGATCCCCGACTTCTCAAAGAAGTCGGGGATCTGAGTGGCTCTTGTTATACATATAAGCCTTTAAACACTGGGATAAAAGATACTTATTCCAAAAACTGTAAATATTGTTATGATTTCAGAAATTAGTAACTGATGTATCTCATCAGTGAAAACATTCTTTCAGGAGGAAATTCCTTTGTCTCGACGCTATTTATTTACTTCCGAGTCAGTTACAGAAGGTCATCCCGATAAAATTTGTGATCAAATTTCGGATACCATTATTGACGCGCTATTAGCAGAAGACCCTAATAGCCGTGTGGCAGCAGAAGTTGTAGTTAATACTGGTTTGGTGCTAATTACTGGAGAAATTACCACTAAAGCTCATGTTAATTACGTCAATCTTGCCCGTAAAAAGATTGCGGAAATTGGCTATACTGACGCTGATAATGGCTTTTCTGCGGATAGTGCCAGTGTTCTAATTGCCTTGGATGAACAATCAGCGGATATTGCTCAAGGTGTGAATATTGCCAAAGAAGCCAGAACTGAGGATAGTGAAGAGCTATTCGATAAAATTGGTGCTGGTGATCAAGGTATCATGTTTGGTTTCGCTTGTAACGAAACACCAGAACTTATGCCTTTACCTATCAGTTTAGCGCACCGCATTGCGCGAAGATTGGCAGGAGTTCGTAAGGCTGGTATTCTTCCTTATTTGCGTCCTGACGGTAAAACCCAAGTTACTGTGGTTTATGAAGATGGCAAACCTGTGGGTATTGACACCATCTTAATTTCCACCCAACATACAGCTACCATTGGGGATATTAGCGATGATGCTGGGGTACAGGC
The DNA here is from genome assembly GCF_009712065.1 of Aphanizomenon sp. UHCC 0183. Lineage (NCBI taxonomy): Bacteria > Bacillati > Cyanobacteriota > Cyanophyceae > Nostocales > Aphanizomenonaceae > Aphanizomenon > Aphanizomenon sp. UHCC 0183. The sequence continues at coordinate 9,177 of NZ_VILC01000032.1, forward strand.
TAAGATTAAGGCTGACCTGTGGGCAGAAGTAGTAGAACCTATATTTGGTGATATTACTGTTAAACCCAGTCAGGAAACAAAGTTTCTGGTCAACCCCACCGGTAAGTTTGTGATTGGTGGACCACAAGGAGATTCCGGTTTAACAGGTCGGAAAATTATTGTTGATACCTACGGTGGTTATTCTCGACATGGTGGCGGGGCTTTTTCTGGAAAAGACCCCACTAAGGTAGACCGCTCTGCGGCTTATGCGGCTCGTTATGCAGCAAAAAATATTGTTGCGGCTGGGTTAGCAGAAAAATGTGAAGTGCAGCTAAGTTACGCCATTGGTGTAGCGCGTCCTGTGAGTATCTTTGTTGATACTTTTGGTACAGGTAAGGTTGATGATGAAATTCTGTTGAACTTGGTCAAGGATAACTTTGAACTCCGGCCAGCGGGAATTATCCATGTGTTCAATTTACGTAACTTACCAAGTGAAAGAGGCGGACGTTTTTATCAGGACGTTGCAGCTTACGGTCATTTGGGAAGAACGGATTTGGATTTACCCTGGGAACACACTGATAAGGTAGACGTTTTAAAGAAAGCGGCGTTTGCTTAATCAGTTAGTTTAATACCCAGACTTAATTTGAGGTTATAGACAGTTTAAATATCTATAGCCTCTTTTTTTTGGAGTTTCCTAAGTTAATAGGACTTACGCATTGACAACTTTTACTAAAGATGGATTGCGGTTTTTCGTCTCTTGTAGGGTGCGTCAGACCCGATAATTTAACCACATTAGCCATATTTTTCCATCTGACGCACCCTACGCATAAAACATATCATGTCTAATTTGTATAGTGCGTAAGTCCTAGTTAATCTACTTAATCCCAGTCAGGAAAGTTAGCTCCATCTTCGCCACCAATACCGATTCCTGTGTTATATATACCAGCATCAGTAATGTTAAGATTGTCCATTGATGCTTGATAGACGTTGGAATCATTGACTGTGGCGCGGGTAAGATTTGCGCCGTTTAAGTTAGCTTTTTTCAAATTGACGTTGGTAACAAAGGCTGATGTTAAATTAGCACCTGCTAAGTTTGCCCCAGTTAAGTCAGCACCTTCTAAGTTAGCATTTGTTAGGTTAGCACCCTGAAGATCTGCGCCTCGTAAGTCTGCACCAATTAAATGAGTACCACTGAGGTTGAGTCCTGATAGGTTACATTGGACACATTCTCTAGTTGACAAAAGTTTCTGTAAATCTTTTTGGCTGCCAGCTTGAACTGAATTAGCTAGAAACAGGGGAGTTATCAAGGCCATAACGGCTAATAGTTGAAGTTTCATAAAATTTCCCCCTCTCACAATATAGTTATGTCCGTTCTTTGCCTCACGAATTCATTATCTCACTAATTAGCTAAAAAATGTTGATTTAAACTACAAGCTTGATATTTATTTTTATAAATCAGTAATTGGGAATAAGTAGGTGAACACAATAAAACCAAACTGTGTAAAGAAATGTAAAATCGCCCAAACCCTCTTCACTCTTGCCTCTTGCATGAGTGCCTTTTGCCTTGCCATAACGACAATTTTCAACACCAACCTACTTAGACCATTGGTAAACTGCGTCAATTCCTAAGTCCTAGTTTTTTATAGTGGTTTTTGTTAAGATTGATGAAATTTTCCTGGTGAAATACCACTATGGCTTTATACGCAGAATTACATCGGCATTTAGGTGGTTCAGTTGTACCTCGTGTACTATGGCGGTATTTCCAGCGTCATAATGCTGAGTTAATTTCTCGCTTTGGTGAATATGCAGAGTTTGAAGATTTTTATACTCGTCCTCGTAATACTTTGGATGAATATCTAGAATTGCATACCCTTGTGGAAAGTGTGCAAACGGTGGAAACTTTACCTTACTTCATTTACCGTTTATTACGTGGTGCTTATATTTTTGAGAATTTGGCTTATTTGGAATTACGCTATACTCCCTATTTGCGAACTCCTGAACATTTGAGTCAAGGTGAAAGAATTGATAAAATGGCGGAAATTGTGGATATTGTGGGTAAATCTAGTTATGTACCCGACTATCCGATTGTTACTAGTCAAATTCTTTGTATGCACTCCCGTTTATCTTTTGAGGTAAATAAGGCAATTATTGATTTGGCAGCGCAAAATAGAAAGTATGTTTGTGCGATAGATGTGGCTGGTGGCGATCGCTATTATGATGAACGCATGGAAGAATGGATTAGTTTATATAATTATGCCCATTCACTGGGTATTAACACCACAGGGCATCTTTATGAAACTAAGGATGGTTGTTATCCAGAATTGTTACCCTATTTAATGCGAATTGGTCACGGAATCCAAGTTCCGCTTTTGTATCCTGAGTTACTGCCAGAAATTGCCAGAAGAGGACAATGTTTAGAGGTTTGTCCAACAACTTATTTAAAAACAGGGACTTTACAGGATATTCGGCAACTCAAGTTGGTTTTTGACCGATGTTTTGAAGCTGGGGTGGATATCGCTATTTGTACGGATAATGCGGGTTTACATAATGTGCGTCTTCCCTTTGAATATGAAAATCTTTTGACTTACGACATTATCAATTTTCAACAGTTACAAGCTTGTCAAGAGGCAGCTTTCCGTCATGCTTTCGCTTGGCCTCATAGTCAACGTCCAGCATCTTTGTTAACTGGGTTGTTGAGGTAGGTGACAGGGGAGTTGGGGGAGTTGGGGGAGTTGGGGGAGTCGGGGGAGTTGGGGGAGTCGGGGGAGTTGGGGAGTTGGGGAGTCGGGGGAGTCGGGGGAGTTGGGGGAGTTGGGGGAGACAAGATTCTTTTATCCCCTACCGCCCCTACCGCCCCTACCGCCCCTACCTCCCCTACCGCCCCTACCGCCCCTACCGCCCCTACCGCCCCTACCTCCCCAACCTCCCCAACCTCCCCAACCTCCCCAACCTCCCCTACCTCCCCTACCTCCCCAACCTCCCCAACCTCCCCTACCTCCCCTACCTCCCCAACCTCCCCTACCTCCCTAACCTCCCATACCTCCCCAACTCCCCCTACTCCTTTCAACCCTCTACCCCTTCTGTCGCACCGTTGATGGATTTCCAGGCTGGTAAGCCACCGCCCAGTTCAGCTACGGCTGTAAAACCGAGGAATTGTAGGGTTCTTACAGCTTGGGCTGATTGGCTGTCATTTTCGCCGTAAATGTAGATTTGGCGTTCTCTGTATAGGGAGGTTTGAGCGCGAGATTCCAAGTCATTGAGGGGGATGGAAATTGCTCCGGTGATGCGGCTATAATTGTACTTTGAGCGATCGCGCACATCAATAATTGTAAAAGCAGGTTGACCCCATAGAAGACTGTTCTTTAAGTCGTTAACATCAGCAACTAAATTAATACTCATAAGCTTTTCTCTGCTTCTAATCTAATCAGAAATTTACCAAATATCCCTTATTAATTCGTATTTCTTTAGAATGACAGCAGATTTGAGAAATTAATATTTTGCAGTCATAATATTGTAAGCTAATTATCTAACCGTAAAGACAATTTTTAATTTTTAATTAGTAATTTTTAATGATAATGGCATCTACAATTCAAGCTTTACCAACAGAGGTTGTATATCTAATTACGGCAGGAGAAGTAATTGACTCTTGGGTAGCTGTTGTCAGGGAGTTGGTGGAAAATTCCCTAGATGCTGGAGCAACACGCATTGTCGTTTCTTTATGGCCGCAAATGTGGCGAGTTCGTGTGGCTGATAATGGTTGTGGCATGAATTTGGATGATTTACAACAAGCCGCAACTGCCCACAGTACCAGTAAGATTCATTCTAGTGCAGATTTATGGAAAATTAGCAGTTTGGGGTTTCGTGGTGAGGCGCTACATAGTTTAACGACTTTGGCAGATTTAGAAGTTTTAAGTCGTCCTTTGGGGGGAAGTGAAGGTTGGCGAGTTGCTTATAATAATGAAGGAGAAGTATCACAAGTAGAAGTGGTAGCGATCGCACCGGGTACAGTAGTAACAGTTAATAATTTATTTGCTAATTATGAAGCTCGTCGTCAGGGTTTACCGGCGACAAATCAGCAATTAAAGGCTGTACAAAATGTCATTCAACAGATAGCTTTGTGTCATCCTCATGTTAATTATCAAATTTGGCAAAATGACAAAGAATGGTTTACGATTTGTCCCGCACCAACTGTGGGAAAACTGATTCCCCAAATTCTCCCCCAGGTGCGACAAGGTGATTTACATGAGGTGAATTTACAAATACCAAATCTGGAAAATTCGTCTTTGCATTTGGTGATAGGATTACCCGATAGATGCCATCGTCATCGTCCTGATTGGGTAAAAGTGGCAATTAATGGCAGAATGATTAAAACGCCAGAACTAGAACAGACAATATTTTCAGCCTTTCATAAGATATTACCACGCGATCGCTATCCCGTTTGTTTTCTACACTTAACTATTTCCCCAGAACAAATTAACTGGAATCGTAACCCAGCCAAAACAGAAATTTATCTCAATGAACTAACTTTTTGGCAAGAACAAATTACTGAAGCTATTCACAAATCTCTGCGGATTTCGGAAACCAATATAAAAGAATCCATTCACACAACCAGAGTTAGTAATTTATTGAAAGTCGCAGAATCAAAAGGTGAATATAACTTCAACTCTCAAAAATCCCAAAGTAGTGAAAATCAAACCTATTTAAAAGCCATTGCCCAACTGAGTAATACTTATATTGTTGCTGAACATTCTGGAGGAATGTGGTTAGTAGAACAACATATAGCCCATGAACGAGTATTATATGAACAATTATGTGATAGTTGGCAATTAGTAGCTGTAGAAACCCCAATTATTATTTATCAATTATCACAAGCCCAGGTTTCCCAATTACAATGCATTGGTTTAGATATAGAACCATTTGGTGATAACCTTTGGGCAGTGCGTAACATTCCTATGATGTTAAAACAACGAGAAGATTGTGCAGAAGCAATTTTAGAATTAAGTTGGGGAGGGGACTTACAAACTGCTCAAGTTGCTGTTGCTTGTCGGAGTGCAATTCGCAATGGCACAAAAATGAGTTTACCAGAAATGCAGACCTTATTAGATAATTGGCAACGTACCCGCAACCCGCGCACCTGTCCTCATGGTAGACCGATTTATTTATCTTTGGAAGAATCAGCACTAGCACGGTTTTTCCGACGTAATTGGGTAATTGGCAAAAGTCATGGAATTTGAAATATTTGGCGTTGCTGAATTGAGGTATGAAATTGAAAAATCAAAAAAATGAAACTCTTACTCTCTGCGACTGGAGCGCCTCTGCGTGTTCGCGCAGCGTGCCGTAGGCATAATAAAATCATACTCTTAATCAGCAACGCCAGATATTTTATTGAACTATACTCAAAACGGCTTGATTGTTTGATTCTAAACGTAGGGGTAAGTAGGTGAACACAATAAAACCAATCTGTGTAAAGAAAAGTAAAATCGCCCAAACCCTCTTCACTCTTGCCTCTTGCCTTTTGCCTCTTGCCTTGCCATAACGACGATTTTCAAGGCTAACCTACTTAAAGCAAAAGCTTCATAGGTGTCAACTTAACGAGTGGCGGATGAATAACTGGGTTTAAGACCCCCACCAAATCGTAGATTTGGTGGTCTTTAATCAGTCGCAGGTTTGAATCCTCGACTGATTGATTCTGACTCCTGGCTACTGACTCCTGACTCCTTCTTCAACATACTAACCCTGGTATTGTTTTATGCTAATTTATAAGTTTCACCCCTACTAACTAAGACTTCTGCTGTTAATAAATCCTTCACAGTTACTAATAGAGTCCGTCGAGAATCAACCTCGAACAACACCGATATTCTATCCATTCCTGCTTCACCTGGAGGGTTAAGTTTTGCCACACAAACCTGTTGATTTTGATTATCTAAGGAACGGTAACTTTCTTGATGTTGAAGAGTGCTAGAAGTCATTCTTCCCGAAGCATCAAAAGCAATTTCAGTTAGTGACATATCAGCTAATTCACCAATATCTAAACGAATTTCTTTTTGTCCATTACTAGCAACTTGCAGATTTAACCATTCTTGACGTTGACAAGGATATTTTTCACCTTTGGTAAATAAGCGATGATAAATATAACTTTTGCTATAACTTTCCCATAATCTAATTGCGTAACTATGACGCAAAAAATCATCTATTTCGGTAATTTGTGTAATTGCTAATGCACCATGACAGACAGCATCAAAAGGTTTATTTAGTTTTACCTTAGCTTTACCAAAGTAGGAAATAATTAATTGTTGAACTGCGGGAATTAAACAACTTCCTCCCACTAATAAAACTTGTTCAATATCATTTTTACTAATACCCTTTCGCAAAGCAGAAGCTAAAACTTCATCTAAGGTATCTCGTAACTGTTGTAAAAACTGTCTATATTCTAAAATCTCCTCTAATTTTTCACGATTAATTTTTAATTCATAAGACATAAAAGATTCATCATCAAACCAACTTTCAGCTACAGATTGATTTTTTGATAATTGAATTTTTAACCTTTCGGCAATTTCTAATAAATTCTGATAACCAATCTTTCCAACTTGTTCTGGTGTTAAATTTTGAGAATGTAAATAATCATCAACTATCCAAACATCAATATCTTCACCACCTACGTAGGCTTCCGATTTAGCTAAAACCTCAGCGCGTAAACTGTTATTTTCATCAGAATTAGTCACAGTTTTAACTAAACTTAAATCGAGAGTTCCCCCACCAAAATCTACTACCAAAATCAATTTACCGGGACTTTTAACAGCATAACCTAAAGCCGCTGCTGTAGATTCATCAACAATGGAAACTTGAGGAACATTTAATTTTTGACCTAAATCTCGAAACCAATCTAAATAACGTTCAAATGCACCCACAGGAACAGTAAAAATTAAATGACTAGGTTGGATATTTTGCTTTTGTATTTCTGTCCAAATAGTTTGGATAAATAACTCACAAACAGAGACAGAATTATAATTTATGCCATCAATTTGGATTGCTGGTGGTTGATAATCTCCAGCTAAATCACGTTTAAACTTTTTAAATAACCGTTCAGGAGGATAACTTTGAGAAAGTCCTAATCTTTGACTACGAACACCTTCACCTAATATAATATTATTACCTAATTTAATAAACATTAAACTAGGAATAACCGGATATTCTACTCTTTCACCTTGAGAAGTGACACCCACAAATACACGGGATAAATTAGGAAAACGTAAACTTTTAGGTAGTTGAGTATCAGCCTCTAAAATACTAATTACAGTATTACTTGTACCAAAATCAATTGCGATAGTTGTCATAATTTAAGTAGTAGGTTGGGTTAAGCGAAGCGCAACCCAACAAAAATGATAGATAATTGATATCTTGATGTTGGGTTAAGACAGAATAAATATATTATCTAAAAAATTGTAAGCAGTAAATGTTGGGTTTCGTTCCTCAACCCAACCTACAAATTCATGAGTTTAAGTATTATTGAATCCTGGTGGAAGAGTGCGACTAACTTTTGCAGGATAGAGAACTTTATCACCATCTTTATAACCAATAAAACGAATATATACTAATTCTCCTTCTTGAATATCATCACTATCAGCTTGATGTAATTGGGGATTATAATTAACCTGTTCCCAAGTTTCACCAATAGCATTATAACCCCAATTAGTAATTAAATTATCTAAAGATGTAAATAGAGAAACTAAGTTTTTAGCAGGTAAGTCAGGTTTAGCTAAAGCCATTTTTTTGACTGTGGGATAATTGCTGAGTAAAGTTTGTAATTGGGTAAAAGTTTCATGTTGAAAATCACTTTGTAATTGTTGAGATTGTTGTTTTAATTCTTCTCGTAGTCGTTGACATTGAATTTCTAACTCTTTAATCTTATGTTCTGTGTCTAGAGAAGTTACGGGTTGATTATTAATAGGTATATCTTGATTATTTGCTGGGAATAAAAACCGGAGAATAATATAAACAATGATTACGAGAATTACAGCAAAAGCAATATCATTAATTTGTTCTAGCATATTATTTGTTTATGTAGTTGGTGTTCAGATCCCCGACTTCTTTAAGAAGTCGGGGATCTAGTTTATTCTAGTTTATTGTTGTTGTAAAGATTGATTTTCGGAAGTGGTAATTAACTCATCATCTTGATAATATTCCGGTAACAATTCCTGAGATTCTATTTCTCCCAAGGACTTTTCTAACCCTTTTGTTGTTTCCACACAACTAGAACCGATTGCATTTAAAACCCGTTCCACAATTTTACCATCTTTACCAATGCGATATTCAACTTTTTGATATTCAGCCATAATGATTTTTCCTTTTGTCCTCAGATCCCCGACTTCTTACCTTATTTAATCATTTATTGATAAAATCTTAAAAAGAAGTCGGGGATCTTATTTAAACCCATCTACCAACTAAAACCCGCACAGTACCATCTGCTAAAACTTCCTCTTCCTCCACATTAAAACCCTTAGTTTGTATGGTTTCCATCAAAGTTTTATGGGCGTACTTTTGACTAATATTATTAATAAACTCCTGCTGATTAATTTTCGCACCCCAAAAATCAGCAACTAATTCATAACCTTCTCCATTTTTACGAAAACCCAAATCATAACCATTAGATTGCTTAATCACATATTCAGCATTAGTTTTATCACCCATATAACCCCGAACCTGAGTATTTTGTTCAACTTGATAACCTAACTCTTGCAAAACGTCAAGCAAAACTTCACCCTGTTTAATTTGCACCTTAATAGTTGTAAAATGAGACATAAAAAATCAACTCCTATAAAAATCTCTCCAAAACCTCTTCCCTCCGCGTCCTCCGCGCCTCTGCGGTTCGTTTTCTTTTATTATTTAATCCACCTCCAAAGGACCCAAACCCTGCTGCTGAGAATAAACCTTCAACTCCTCAATTAACAGCGTATCAATAAAAGCCGTTCTTGCGCCAGCTTCCGCAGCCCAGCGTTTTAAACTAGTAATTTGTTCCTTAGCAATAGCCGCCAAAGGAACAGTTTCCGATACCGCCGCTAAAATATCTTCAGTGTTAAAATCCCTCCTATTACCATCAATTAAACTACCAAAAGCGCGGTGCATACCATCAATAATTACCTGTTGAATTTCCGCACCGCTAAAATTTTCGCTATGACTTGCAAGTTTCTGTAAATCAAAATCTCGCAGTCGGGAAGGACGGATTTTTTGCAAGTGGACTTTAAAAATATCATGGCGTTCTTTTTCCGTAGGTAAATTTAAAAAGAAAATTTCATCAAATCGCCCTTTCCTTAATAACTCCGCTGGTAATATTTGCACATTATTAGCAGTAGCCACCATAAACACCGGACTAGTTTTTTCTTGCATCCAGGTAATGAGTGTACCAAATACCCGGCGCGATGTTCCAGAGTCACCATCTGTACCACTATTAATATTACCAAAAGCCTTATCTACTTCATCCATCCATAATACACAGGGTGATATTGCTTCTGCTAATTGTATCATTTGCCGAATGCGACTTTCACTTTCTCCCACTATACCCCCAAATAATCTCCCCACGTCCAAACGTAACAATGGTAAACGCCATTCATGGGCGATAGTTTTGGCTGATAATGATTTACCTGTTCCTTGGATTCCTACTAATAAAATGCCTTTGGGGTTGGGGATTCCATAACGTCGTGCTTCTTCGGTAAAAGCATCTTGACGCATTCGCACCCACTGTTTAAGATTTTCCAATCCACCGACGTTTTTTAATGATTCATTGGCGGTGTAAAATTCTAAGATTCCGGTTTGGCGAACTGCTTGTTTTTTCTCTTCTAAAACTCTATCAATATCTGTTTCGTTGACTTGTCCTTTTGCTGCTAAAGCGGCAGCTAAAACTCTTCTAATTCTGGCGCGACTTAATCCTTGACAGGCTTTGATTAATTGTTCTTTTCCTAGTCCATTTAAGTTAAGTTTTTCGGGGACTATTAATTGCTGAATTAAATAATCTATTTCTTGGATGTTGGGTAAGGGAAAATCAATAACTGTAATTTCTTCTTGTAGTTCTGGGGGAATGGTTAATATATGACTGGTGAGGATGAGGGTTTGGCGTGTGCGTTTGAGTTGACGGGTGAGGTTTTTGATAGCCCGAATTACGGGAGCATTTTTTTCTGTTTCGGGGTTTTTGAGGATAAAATGGATGTCTCGCAATACAAAAATTATGGTTGTATTTTCTGGGGTTTTGGTAATTCTTGATAATGCACCCATGACAGAACCTTTATCAGTTCCGTTGTCATCCCAACCGGTGACGATATCCCATAATAATAGTTGTCGTGGTGTCTGGGATAGTTGGGTGAGTTGTTGGAGGACTTGTTCTATTGGTTCTTCTTCGACTCCGACTATATATAGTAGGGGATAGCGGGCGCGAAGCATGAGGTCTATTTGTTGGAGTAATTGTTGATGGGGGTTATTCATTATGTATGAATAGGGGGATAGTTGGATAGTTGTTAGTTTATTAGGTTTTTGATTTCGCGCAAAGTCGCAAAGAATAAGATAAATGTCTGAATCAGGATTTCCAGGATTTAAGGATTTTCAGGATTATTAATTGTGAGAGTCAGGATTTTGTTAAAAGTTAATTTATGTTAAAACTAATATTTTGTCTGAATCAGGATTTTCAGGATTATTAATTATGAGAGTCAGGATTTTATTCAAAGTTCCTTTATGTTAAAACTAATATTTTGTCTGAATCAGGATTTCCAGGATTTAAGGATTTTCAGGATTATTAATTGTGAGAGTCTGGAATTTATTCAAAAGGGAATAAATTCCCAGTCTAATAGCAAAAGTTGTCTTTTGATGACTAAACATTAGGAAAATTTATTAGTCCATTCTAACAGACTTGAGCTATGAGACAGGGAATTTATTCCCTGGCGGGTGTGGAAGCCAAACAAATAAGCCATCTGTAGCCTAAGTTGACACCTACTCCCTTCCCACTAAAAAATAGGCATATAAAACCAAGAAATAGGGCTTCGCCCCGCACTGCTATTTCTTGGCTGGGAGTATCATTGAGATATCGAAATTTTTGTTTTGCCATCTATAATTGCTCGGATCTTTGTACCAACAGGAATGACTGCATTATGACCTTTAATAAAAAAACCAAGTGGACTGACAAGGGCGAATACAGCGATACTGACTCCTACGTTTCCACCACCTTCGCTATTTCGCCCTGCCAGCAATGATATCTTCGTGCCGTCTACTGCTGAGGTTGACAAAATTTTGAGAGAAAGTTTTCCTTTTCGACCAAATAATCCTGATTTTTGTGCTTCAGCAATTTCAGCACGAGCTCGCGTTCCTGCTGTTATTACTGCTTTACCTTCTACAATTACATCTTCATCAACCCGCAAGTTAACTAAATCTCCTGTTCTTGCTGTTTTGCTAGAAAGCTCATCAAGTGTGGAAAGGATAATCTCGGTTCCGTCAGGAATAGTAACTTCAACGGGATTTGGTGTTACTGATGGGGAAGGATTGTACGTTGGTACTGGACTAGGCACAGGTTTCACAGTCTGAGCTTGCACCCAAGGTTGATATGGAGTGATAATATTTGAGGTCAAAGCCACAGCAGTTAAAGTTGCAAAAAATGTAGTCCTCATTTTCAAAGTCATGTTTTCTCTCCTATTGTGGTATTCATGGTTTTGATTAATTATTAGTGTTAAAGTGATGTATGTCATATCTATGACGACATCATTAAGTAACACGAATATAATTGTTACACAAATGCCTACAAGTGTCAACATTAGTGCGATCGCCGATCTTGTAGGTTGGGTTGACAATAGAAAACCCAACATTTGTAGGGATATAATAATATTCATTGGTGTCAACTTGAGTTAGAAATGGCTTATCTGTTTGCTTCCACACTCTACTTTTGCTAAATGCTCACTATCCTATTTCTTTGACTTGCCACTGGTTAGCATCTAATAGTTCTAAGATGAGATGGTGATATTTAAAAAGGGTAGGACGATGGCCAACACTGATAAAGGTTGTCTGTGTACCTAACAAATGCTGATAGAGGTTTTCTTCATTTTTGATATCTAAAGCACTGGTGGCTTCATCTAGGATGACATACTTGGGTTTATAGATTAAGAGTCTAGCAAAGGCAACACGCTGTTGTTCTCCTAAAGAGAGGACATCACCCCAATCTTTTTCCTATAAAGTGAGATGGAAGAATAAATATATGAATCTCATCTATCAATCATCAAATTACAATCCTGTAAATCCTATAATCCTGGTTATCCTGATTCAGACAAAAAATTTTCTCGTTTCATGTATGCTGTATTGAAAATAGGATGTGATTGTTTGATTATTCGTTAGTTGTTGATGATTGGTATAGAGAAAAGTGAATATCTATGAAGTGAGATGGAAGAATAAACATATGAATCTCATCTATCAATCATCAAATTACAATCCTGTAAATCCTATAATCGGTGGATATCCTGATTCAGACAAAAAATTTTCTCGTTTCATGTATGCTGTATTGAAAATAGGATGTGATTGTTTGATTATTCGTTAGTTGTTGATAATTGGTATAGAGAAAAGTGAGTATCTATGAAGTGAGATGGAAGAATAAATATATGAATCTCATCTATCAATCATCAAATTACAATCCTGTCAATCCTTTAATCCTGGATATCCTGATTCAGACAATAAAAATTTTCTCGCTATGCGAGAGAGATAAGACAAGAAAAGAGCAAGAGAGCAAAAGTGCATAGTGCTACTAAGTCCTCGCCGCACCACTACATACAACCCGAAAACTGACACGGCTGAAGTTGGTGCCGGACTCCCAGCCGCGATAAGCAGAACGGCAATAATGAGGACGGTCGCGCCAGAAGCCACCGCGCACCGATTTACCACTATTTGGTGCATTATCTAGCCATGCGCTCCCATCTGTAGGCGCACCTTCATAGTTCCTATGCCAATTATCTTGACACCATTCCCATACATTGCCGTGCATATCATATAACCCAAAATTGTTAGCTACTCCAAAGCTACCTAATTTTGTTTTTGCATTTCTGTAAATTCCTTTAACCCCATTACCATAAGTGAAGTTACCATTATAGTTAGCTAAATCCGTTGTAATCGTCTCTCCAAAGTGAAATGGTGTGGTAGTTCCCGCTCTACAAGCATATTCCCATTCGGCTTCACTTGGTAATCTATAGTTTTTTCCTGTCCTTCGACTTAACTTTTCACAGAATGCCACTGTATTATTCCAATTCAATGTTTCAACAGAGCGATTATTACTTTTGAAACTAGGATGCCGAATTCCTCCTATAATAGCTTGATATTGTGCCATTGTTACCGGATATTTTGCCATAAAAAAACTAGGAACAGTAACTTGGTGTTGGGGACTTTCAGAATAACTTCTTTCTAATTCATTTTCTGGTGAACCCATCATAAAACTACCACCAGGAATTGCAGCCATTTCCAATGTCACACCATCACCCAAATCTTCTATAAAATATCTGGCTATACGTTGCTGACGTTGAATAATTTCTCCAAATTTATTGACTGTTACTACCTCAATTTTTTCTAGTTTTAAACCTTCTTTATGAGGTTTTTGTAATATTTGCTTAATTCTTGTTTCTGATCTAGAATTTAATATTAAATAAGCCAGATTTTGAATATCCCAAGATTTATCTTTTAAACCTGCAATTACTAAATCTAAACCCTGTTCTCCATAATTCACAGCTTGCTCAAGTGCAGCAATTCTCACCTTTGAATCTGGATTTTTCAACCGTAATTTTACCCCTTCAATACCACCTAAAACGGCAGCACCTTCTAGTGATGGACTATTACCACCAAGCACAGCATCGTATTCTCGCGGTTGTTGTGGATTATTCATGATTGGTTAATGGTTGGTTTCATGTATGCTGTATATAAAATAGCATATTATTGTCTGATAGCGTAGCGTGGCGTTAGCCATATCAGGATGTCCAGGATTTAAGGATGTACAGGATGTGATTGGATGATTTTTTGTTGTGTGGTGAATGTTGTGGTTGTCTGAATCAGGATGTCCAGGATTTAAGGATGTACAGGATGTGATTGTTTAATTATTGGTTATGTGTTGATGATTAGTATGGAAAAAGGTTAATTTTTATGAAATTACTGTAATAATTAATACATCATTCACGTCTAGTAGTCATCAAATAATCATCCTGTAAATCCTCTAATCCTGGTTATCCTGATTCAGACAAAGATTCATATTACTAAACCATCTTTTCTAATATTACGAAAAAAACCACTATCATGATGTTCTAATTGTTCAGAATTAGCAAAAGCACAACTAATTAAAACATTATATTCTAGGCACAAATCAGCGATTAATTGACTAATTTTTTCACTTTCTTGAGAATAGTTAAAAACATCTTTTAACACAATTAAAATATCAATATCTGAATCTGGTTGTGCTGTTCCTCTAGCTTGTGAACCATATAAAATTAGTTTTTCTAACTGTTCTCCATAAAGTTGTTTTAAGTTTTGCTGTACTTGGGTTAAAACAGTGGAAATAGGTTGATTTAGCATAATTTTTAATCAACAATTACTCTGAGTTAATAGTTAGTTTAATGTATCCTATATTAAAAATAGCATATTATTGTCTGAATCAGGACACCCTTCGGGAAGTCAAAAGTCAAAAGTCAAAAGTCAAAATTTTACATTTGTCAGAATCAGGACACCCTTCGGGAAGTCAAAAGTCAAAAGTCAAAAGTCAAAATTTTACATTTGTCAGAATCAGGTGGTTATCGAGCGACTTGTACTGAGCTTGTCGAAGTAAGTCGAGATAATGTCTAGGATTTAAGGATGTACAGGATGTGATTGTTTGATTATTGGTTGGTTGTTGATGATTAGTATGGAGAAAGGTTAATTTTTATGAAATTACCGTAATAATCAATACATCATTCACGTCTAGTAATCATCAAATAACAATCCTGTAAATCCTATAATCCTGGTTATCCTGATTCAGACAAAATATTATAAACTGAGTCATTAACCATCGAATAACAATCCTGTAAATCCTATAATCCTGGTTATCCTGATTCAGATAAATGTAAAATTTTGACTTTTGACTTTTGACTTCCCGAAGGGTGTCCTGATTCAGACAAATAGAAACTTGACGAAGTTGAAAATATAGCCTAATATAAAAATATAGGATGCAGCAGACATGATTTAGGCGTTGAAAGATAGTCTAAACATGATATCCCGTTACCTGCATGGTCGAGGAATTCCGGTAAAGACGTTCTGAATACCAAAAATTGATTTTTGGCGAAGACTCCTCAAAGAGTCTTTGTTATTTAAGGGCTGGGTAATTTTTTATTATTTAATAAGGTTTTAGCTATCACAAAAAAGCGAACTTTTTTGATTTTACCTATACCATCATATTTAGGGTAGGCGCTTTCTACGTGCAACCTCAGCTTTTTACTTTCCCGAAATACTGTAAAAACAACAAAATAATCAACTTCAATACCATTAGAATATACAATTTTAACGGTTGCAAAGTTTCCATATCCAGCATGACATACTAATGTGTATAAAAATCACAATGTCAAGTATTTAAAGTTTACAGGATGTGATTGTTTGATTATTGGTTGGTTGTTGATGATTAGTATGGAGAAAGTAAATATTTATGAAGAGAGATGTAAAAATAAATACATAAATAACAGCCATTAACCATCAAATAACCATCCTGAAAATCCTTTCATCCTGGGTATCCTGATTCTGATAAATTCATCATAATAGGTTCTTTATTAGGAAGTTTGATAATAATTTCCATAGTTCCTCCTAAAGCATTAACAACATGACGCAATGTATTTAATTCTAAACTTTGTCCACTTTCTAAATCAGATATTTCGCTTTGCGATAACTCGAAACTAGCAGCTAATTCTGATTGTGATAAACCCAACTTTTTACCTAATTGTTGAAGCGTAATTTCTTCTAACCTTATTTCAGAAGTTCTTACAGCAATAATTTCTTTTCTTTCTTGAGAAAGTTGATTTAATTCTTCAGATAAAGTTGTATATTTTTTCATGATTTTTCTTCCTTGATTGTCTCCAAATATCCTCTATATCGTTTATCTGCTATGGGAATATTTTCTTTATACCATTTTTTATTACCAGCTTTATTACCTCCAACTAATAAAATCGCTTGTCTTTTAGGATCAAATGCAAATAAAATCCGCCAAGGTTATCCTTGATGTTGAATACGCAGTTCTTTCATATTGCTGAAATCAGAACCTTCTAAAGTATCAACTCTTGGTCTTCCTAAACCGGGTCTAAATTCTGCTAAAATACCTAATACAGCAAATACTTCATTTTGAAATCCCTGTTCTTGTTGATAAAACCAAATTCTAAAATCTGGATCAAATATTATATTCCATTCCATAAATTCATTTAACTTATTCTATTTTATCTCAATCAGTAGTACATTGTGCTGAATCAATTTTTGTTTGATATATCCTCTATTAAATATACCATATTTGGGTAATTTTGCTAGGTTTTTAGATAAATTTAATATTGTCAGAATCAGGATGTCCAGGATTTAAGGATGTACAGGATCTGATTGGATGATTTTTTGTTGTGTGGTGAATGTTGTGGTTGTCAGAATCAGGATGTCCAGGATTTAAGGATGTACAGGATGTTCTTGTTTAATTATTGGTTGGTTGTTGATGATTAGTATGGAGAAAGGTTTATTTTTATGAAATTACTTTAATAATCAATACATCATTCACGTCTAGTAATCATCAAATAATCATCCTGTAAATCCTATAATCCTGGTTATCCTGATTCAGACAAAAGGTTAATTTTTATGAAATTACTTTAATAATCAATACATCATTCACGTTTAGTAATCATCAAATAATCATCCCGTAAATCCTATAATCCTGGATATCCTGATTCAGACAAAAGGTTAATTTTTATGAAATTACTTTAATAATCAATACATCATTCACGTCTAGTAATCATCAAATAATCATCCTGTGAATCCTCTAATCCTGGTTATCCTGATTCAGACAAAATTTTAAATAAATATTCATAAAGTCAGATGGAAGAATAAATACATAAACAACAGCCATTAACCATCAAATAACAATCCTGTAAATCCTATAGTCCTGAATATCCTGATTCTGACAGTTGACAGATTATAATTAAAATACAGTACAATATTGCCTATAACCTAGTAAATGACATAAATAATTATGAATGTACAACTTGTTGACTCCCTTGTAGAAATTGTTTTAAAATTAACTCCTGAAGAAAAACAACTTTTCCAAGAAAGGCTGAGTTATCAGGATTTCAACGTACAAAGTAACAAGCCTTTAACACCAGAAGAAAGATTAAAACTTTGGCAAGAGTGGATAGAAAAAGCTCCTCAAAGTTCTGTTAATCTTCCTGATGAAGCACTGCGTCGAGAAAACATTTATGATGATAGAGGAACATGAGTAATTACTTATTAGATACCAATATTCTGTTACGTTCAAGAGATATCACATCTCCTGATTTTCATCTAGTTGATAAAACAATTAAATATTTAATATCTAATAATCATCAATGTTTTATTACCTCTCAAGTAATTATTGAATTTTGGGTTGTTGCTACTCGTCCTGTTAATGTTAATGGCTTAGGATGGACTGTAGAACAAACAACTCAAGCAGTACAAATGCTAATAAATCAATTTGATTTACTAGAAGAAACACCAGATGTATTTTCTATTTGGTTGAACTTAGTAACAACATATAATATTTCTGGTAAACGAACTCATGATATACACATATTAGCAGTGATGCTTGCTCATAATATCAGCCATATTTTAACTTTAAACCCCAAAGATTTTATAGCTGTTCCAGAAATTACGATTATTCATCCTCAAAGTATTAATAGCTAAGACCATATTTGGGTAATTTTACTAAGTTTTTAGATAGATTTAATGTTGTCAGAATCAAGATGTCCAGGATTTAAGGATGTACAGGATGTGATTGTTTAATTATTGGTTAGGTGTTGATGATTAGTATGGAGAAAGGTTAATTTTCATGAAATTACTTTAATAATCAATACATGATTCACGTCTAGTAATCATCAAATAATCATCCTGAAAATCCTATAATCCTGGGTATCCTGATATGGCTAACGCCACGCTTCGCTATCAGACAATATGTTACAATCGGAATAGAGGTAAAATCAGAAATTCCGTAATTAAATTGATCAGAAAAGACAATGCAACAAATTAATTTTGATGCTCGTGTAGATGAAAATGGTTGTTTATATCTAAAACTTCCCCCAAATTTTGCCGGGATGGAAATAACAGGAAAACTTTTATATCAAGCTCATTCTATTTCCTTACCAAATCGCAAAGAGAACAAAATTGATATTAATCTTGTTCGGAGTATTTGTCATCAGATTAGAAATTTACCAGTTCTTGATAGCAGAACTCCTGATGAAATTATTGGTTATAACGAGTTTGGAATCCCAGAATAATGGTTATTGATACTTCTGCTATTATGGCAATTATTTATGCTGAACCTGAAGAATTGATATTTATTGAACTTATTAACGAAAGTGCAGATTGTTTACTTTCTTCTCCAGGTTATGTAGAAGCATCCATTGTTTTAGGTACTAAACATGGTCAGCAAGGTGTAGAAAATTTGAATTTATTAATTGCAGCATTGTCTATAACTGTTGTACATTTTACTATAGAACAGGCACAATTAGCAAGTGCAGCATTTTTAAGATTTGGTAAAGGCCGTCATCCCGCAAAACTGAATATGGGAGATTGCTTTTCTTATGCTTTAGCAAAATCTACAAATCAACCTTTATTATTCAAAGGTAATGATTTTATTCACACCGATATTGATCAAGTTAATTATTAATTGATGCTATATTTGATGTAGACAATAACCATCCTGAAAATCCTATAATTCTGGGTATCCTGATTCTGACAATTTTATAATATCTGACATTATGTTACAATCTGAATTGAGAGAAACAGGAGCATAAAACTATGCCATTAATCAAAATACCAAGACATTATCTTGTATCTCAAGATGAAGATTCAATTACAGTAGATGTACCAGAATCAATGCTATCACATTGGAAAAAAAACTATGAAAAAATTATTCAAGCCAAAGGAATTTTAAAGCATAAAAAAGCAGCAATGTTAGCTCATTTAGATACTCTGCGTCAGGAATGGGAAGAATAAAATATCTTTATGATACCAATATTTTTATTTACTTTCTAGCCGATGATATAACAGTTAATTCATGGTTTACAGAAGAGTTTTTGAATTTGCACGAAATTCTAGTTTCACCGATTATCCGCATTGAATTACTGAGTTTTGTCGGCTTATCAAAAGAGGAGGAACAGTCTATTGAAGATTTACTATCCCAGTTTAACACAGTTCAATTGTTACGAGAAATTGAAAATCAGACAATCCAAATCAAACGACAATATAAAATTAAACTTCCTGATGCAATTATCGCCGCTACAGCAGTAAATCAAGACGCATTTTTAGTAACAAGAAATATCGGTGATTTTAAAGGAATTACTGGACTAAAGATTGAGAATCCTTTTGTTAATTGATAATGGAGGAAGGTATGACTTTTATTAAGTTCTGCTGCTTGTAATCTCCTCTCAGCTTTTTCTAACAATCTTTGTTGTTCAGGATTCATATTACTAAACCATCTTTTCTAAGATTACGAAAAAAACCACTATCATGATTTTCTAGTTGTTCAGAATTAGCAAAAGCAAAACTGATTAAAAATAGCATATTATTGTCAGAATCAGGACACTCTTAGGGAAGTCAAAAATTTACATTTGTCTGAATCAGGATGTCCAGGATTTGAGGATGTACAGGATGTGATTGTTTAGAGACTTCCAAGAAATAAATTATCCTAAGAAACGAACCACAGAGGCACAGAGTACACAGAGAGAGAATTTCTGCATCAGTTTTGGGACATTTTTTTATTTGGAAGTCTCTTAATTATTGGTTGGTTGTTGATGATTAGTATGAAGAAAGGTTCATTTTTATCAAATTATTGTAATAATCAATACATCATTCACGTCTAGTAATTATCAAATAATCATCCTGTTAATCCTATAATCCTGGTTATCCTGATTCTGACAAAATATTATAAACTGAGTCATTAAGGAACGCAAATTTAATAACCTGCAATTCTGACTTAACCTGAAATGGTGCGTTACGCTGTCGCTAACACACCCTACTTTTGCACTTTATTTAATTCATATTCCTAACCATCAAATTACAATCCTGTAAATCCTCTAATCCTAATCAGTGTTATGGAGGGTATTAAAAATATATATTAAAAACGATACATTAATTAAGTATATTCAACACTTGCGTTAATCTCAATCTATGCTATATCATTCGAGGTTTATTTGAACTGGAGGTAAAAACACAAAGAACGAAAATAAGCGTTAGACTGAATAAATCATCTTAATATGGTTCTATATGACCTGTAATAGTGCCAGGTATGGCTTTAAAGAACTTGACTACGAAGGAATTTAAGCTAGGCTAATAAGGTCTAAATTTTATTAGGTACAGTTCCGACAGAGCAATAAAGCCAAAATGTAAATTTTAGTAATTGAGCCTGCTATAACTACCTGATGAATTGAATAGCCTGATACTTATTCAAGAATCGTTATCTACTAACCTAGACAAGTTAACTAATTAACGCACTCATGCAACACTAAAAATTGTAAAATCTATTTTACAACACCGATTCATGAGAAAATCTAAAGAAAATATAAAATAAACTCAAATGACTGTGGTGTCTGGAGGGACAAGTGTTTTTAAGACTAGCAAACGAGCATAGACAATTTGTTCAAGATTTAGTAATGAATTTGCAAGCTCTAGCAGTTGTACTAGAGAGGTATGGTTATCCGGCTTCTTGTTATACTTGCGGCGACCAAATGAACAGTGCATCTTTTATGGTAAGCTTAGGCGATAATCACTTAATTCGCTTTTTAGTATCCGATTATGGGATTACTTGGACAGAAATGCGTGATGATAGAGAGTTAATGAAGTTAGAGGGTGCAGAAGCAATTAATCAGTTAGAAGAATTAGCAACTCTTGTTAAAGAGGCGATGCAAACCTCTAGAGATATTGAGTATTCATCCCCGAAGAGTAAACGGATGTTACAGAATACAGCGGGAAGTGTGAAAACTCACCGATAATCTCCTGATAATATATTGGTATTTCAGGTTGCTAATAATCTCTCTGGAGAATTGCACATTGTAGGGGCAAGACCCTTTCGGACGCAAGCTAGATAAATTGCCCCTATACCCCATATACTAATACAACCGGGCTTCACACGGACTTGGTGAAAACCTGAGTTCGACATAAGATAATTTGTGGAAAACTGCCCCAAGTATGAGTCTCAAACCCTTAGGAATGTGAATTAAATAAGGTGCAAAAGTAGGGTGTGTTAGCGACAGCGTAACGCACCATTCCAGGTTACATCAGAATTGCAGGTTATTAAATTTGCGTTCCTTATGATCTCGTTGAAGAAATCATAACTCCGTTCGCGTAGCGTCTCCGAAGGAGAAACTCCGAACTCCGAACTCAGGTGGTGAAAACAGGACTGTCCGTTGATTTAGTAATTTTTGGTATATTAATATTAACTTCTAAAAAATCATTATCTTTGAGAATTTGATAGAGATTCACATCCTTCTCTAATAAACAGGCATGACCGCTATATGGTAGGATAAATGTTTGGGTATTTGGTAAAATACCTGCCAATCGAGTAATTTCACTTACAGAGGGTAATAAGCGATCGCTACCACTGCCAATGAGTAAAATTGGTTGTGTTAGCTGTTGTAGCTCTTTGCTATCAACCTGGAAATCTCGCAGTAAGGATAAGCGCCAATTTACAGTTTCTGATGGTAGGGAACGCATAGCTGTAAGTAGTGTATGGCGATCGCTTGGAGAAATCCGTTCTAATGATGCTAAAAACGGCAACAAACCCAATGCACCAATATCAAATAGGAATGATGGTACAAATTGAGTAGCCTGAGATATCCAATTAAACCAAGATTGCTGCTGCAAAGCCGAAGCAGGATTAATTAAGATAATACGCTTAAATAACTGCGGCGACTGGATAGCTACTTGTATTGCTAAACAACCACCAAAAGATTCACCACATAGATATATTGTCCGTTGACAGCTTTTTTCTAACTCAGCGTGAACCAAGTCCAAAACATTCTTCGCTAAAACATCCCAAGTGGCCAGACAGTTTTTGGGTATGGACAAGCAACGAATATCTAAACCAGAGGCTAATTCTGGGATTTGAGATTGCAATAACTCACCAGTCCCATCCATACCTGGTAAATAGATAAATAAAGGAGAATCTGATTCTACTGGATTTGGCGTTAAAAAACAAGGTTTAGGATCAACTGCTGGCATTTTACTTATTTTTATTCGTCTACTCTATCTTTAACTTTACCCTCTTCTGTATCCAGATAGGGATTGTGATGAAATTTTTATCTTTTCTCATCTGTCTAAAATCAACCTTTCCAGATAAAAAATCATCCACTCTGAAACCATAATTACAGAATTTATAGCAATTTGTATTCATGATATATAAGTATGTGAGTCAGCATTCAGCCGCTAGACATTAGCTAAATGCTGCGAGTAAATTTTTAATAGTTAGTTCAATGATTAATGAATTAAAAATTCCCAAACAAGGCTCGCTAAATTAGGAATTTCTAGAACAACAACCTAGTACATTACTCAAAATTACAACTAACAGTTTAGTCAATTATTACTGGGAACATCTAATATGCAAAATCATATCCACACAATTAGTTATATCGCTAGATTTTCAGTTAGTGTATTCTCTGTAACTACTAAGGACAGAAACAGGTTTTACCATGATTATTAGTAAATACTTTCTCTGATTTAGTTAAAAATCAGGTGGATTTATAGAAGTAATTAAACAATTCTTCAGTCCATAAACTTGTTATCCATCGCCAGGAGTTTGAAAAAAAAGTAGCAATGTTATATAATTACGTAGTTTTGTCTAAATCATCTAGATTATTAATAGAGAAAACTGATTAATAATTTGCTTTTATATTCCATGAATCTTGTGAATAAAACAGAAAAGACTTTTGCACTGACCACACCACTATACTATGTCAACGATGTTCCGCATATTGGCAGTGCTTATACAACTATAGCAGCGGATGTAGTAGCCAGATTTAATCGCTTACAGGGACATCAAGTGCTACTAATTACAGGTACAGATGAACACGGGCAAAAAATTCAGCGTTCAGCAGCAAATTTAGGAAAACCACCACAAGATTTTTGTGATGAAATCGTTCCTAGTTTTCTTAACTTGTGGGATTTACTCGACATTCAATATGATCGCTTTAGTCGGACTACAGCACCCCGTCACCAAGCGATAGTGAAAGAGTTTTTTCAGCGAGTTTGGGAAAATGGCGACATTTACCAAGGAGAACAAAAAGGTTGGTACTGCGTTTCCTGTGAAGAATTCAAGGAAGAACGGGATTTACTTGCAGACAAACACTGTCCCACCCATACTAACAAACAAGTAGAGTGGCGAGACGAGCAGAACTATTTTTTTCGCTTGTCTAAATATCAAACCCAGTTAGAGGAGTTTTACCAGTCCCACCCAGATTTTATCCAACCTGTCAGCAGACGGAATGAAGTTTTCAATTTTGTCGCTCAAGGTTTACAGGACTTTTCAATTTCCCGGGTAAATCTGGATTGGGGTTTTCCTGTACCTGTGAATTCTCAACATACATTATATGTGTGGTTTGATGCTTTGCTGGGTTATGTTACGGCATTGTTAGAACCAGATGCAGAACCAACTTTAGCTAATGCTTTACAAACATGGTGGCCGATTAACCTGCACCTGATTGGTAAAGATATTTTACGCTTTCATGCTGTGTACTGGCCAGCAATGTTGATGTCAGCAGGTTTACCTTTACCAGACAGGGTATTTGGACATGGTTTTTTAACTAAAGATGGTCAAAAAATGGGGAAGACTTTAGGTAATACCCTTGATCCTATTACTTTAGTGGAAAATTATGGTAGTGATGCCGTTCGTTATTACTTCCTTAAGGAAATCGAATTTGGTAAAGATGGCGATTTTAATGAAATAAGGTTCATTAATGTTTTGAATGCAGATTTGGCGAATGATTTAGGTAATTTGTTAAATCGGACTTTAAACATGGTGAAGAAATACTGTGCTAGTCAAGTACCGTCCATTAGCCAATCAGCTATTCCCATTGACAATCCTTTGAAAACAATGGGTTTGCAGTTAGGAGAAAAGGTGAAACAAGCATACACAGCATTAGCTTTCAATGAAGCCTGTCACTATGTTTTATCTCTGGTACAAGCCAGTAATAAGTTTATTGATGATCAAGCTCCTTGGTCATTATATAAACAAGGTAAGCAGGGGGAAGTGGAAGTGGTGCTATATGCGGTGCTGGAATCTGTAAGACTAGCAGCTTATCTTCTCTCCCCAATTATTCCTAATATCAGCAGTGATATTTATCAGCAATTAGGCTGGGGAATAAATTTTAATGAACAAAAAGAAAGTGCAATTTTAGCTCCTTTTTGTACCCACTCAACATGGGGAATATTATCCGATAAACAAATATTGGGAACACCAAAACCAGTTTTTAAACGGATAGAAACATCAAAATAAAAGATTAATTTTGGGAACTGCGAATTTCTTAAAAAACCAAAGAATTCGGGGAACAGGGAACAGGGAACAGGGAACAGGGAACAGGGAACAGGGAATAAAGAACAATATTGATCTTTACTCTTGCCTCTTGCCTCTTGCCTCTTGCCTTCTGAACTCCTGAATTCTTATCATAAGCAACTCTAACAAGTAGATAGTTAGAAATTTCTATCATAACAGGGATAACAACACAAGGTATGACAACAATGTTGAACAATTTTGAAAACGACTCAATATTTACCCCAGAACAGGTTTTGGAAAATCGGGGTCGGGTGGCTATCTTTATTGATGGCTCAAACTTATTTTATGCGGCACTACAACTAGGAATCGAAATTGATTACACTAAGTTATTGTGCCGATTGACTGGCGGATCAAGGCTATTACGGGCTTTTTTCTATACAGGAGTGGATCGGACAAATGAGAAACAACAAGGCTTTTTGTTGTGGATGCGTCGTAACGGTTATCGGGTGATTGCTAAGGATTTGGTGCAATTACCAGATGGCTCTAAAAAAGCTAACTTAGATGTGGAAATAGCTGTTGATATGATGGCATTGTGCGATTCCTATGATACCGCAGTTTTAGTCAGCGGTGACGGCGATTTGGCTTATGCTGTCAATTCTGTCAGCTATCGTGGGGTGAGGGTAGAGGTGGTGAGTTTGCGTTCTATGACTAGTGATAGTTTAATTAATGTGAGCGATCGCTATATTGATTTAGAAGCCATCAAAGAAGATATCCAAAAAACTCCCCGCCAAAGTTATCCATATCGGCCATTGTCTAGTATGGGCTTTTTAGACGATCCTAGAGATAGTAATAGACATCTAGAAGTTCCAGAATAATGCAAGATTCACAAGCGAGGGAGAATGGAAAACATCAGAGGGGAATTAAAAATCATTCTCCCCACTTCTGTTCATTTTTGGGGTTAACATCACTAACTAATTGGTTTTACCTGCCTTTGATATTATGTTTAGGCTTATGCTTATCGAGTTGCGGTAATCTATTACCTACCCAATCAAAAACTGATCCTTCATCTCCAAAAGATGATGATACTAAGGTAACTTTTTTTAGGATTGTTTTTGAACAATTTGATGAGGTAGGTAGACCAATTTGGAAAGTTAAAGCTAAAGAGGCAAAGTACACTACAGATAAACAAGTAGGTCAGGCGGAAAATCCTGAAGGGGAACTTTACCAAGATGGAAAAGTTGTCTACCAAATTAAAGCAGAAAAAGCTGACATTAAGCAAGATGGTAAGCAACTATTTCTTCAAGGTAAAATTGTCGCTACTGATACCCGTAATGGGATTGTTTTCAAGGGTAATGAGCTAGAATGGCGGCCTCAAGAAGATTTATTAATTGTTCGCAATCAGTTAAATGGTAGTCATAAACAATTACAGGCTGTAGCTCAAGAGGCAAAGATTAAAACTCGTGAACAACGGGTAGAATTTTCACAAGGAGTAGTTGCTAAATCCACAGATCCACAGTTGCAAATGCAGACTGAGCATTTAATATGGCATATTAAGGAGGAGAAATTATTTAGCGATCGCCCAATTCAAATAGAAAGATATAAAGATAACAAAATTACTGCACGTGGTCAGGGTAACGCCGCAGAAATTAATTTAAAAACTCAAATTGCGACTCTCAAACCACAGGCAAAATTAGAGTTAATAGATCCACCAATGCAAATTACTAGTAACTCTATAACCTGGAATATTAACAAAGAAAATATTACCACAAATTCTCCTATTCGCATATTTCAAGCTGCTGAGAATGTCACTGTCACCGCTAATCAGGGAAAAATGAAAATACCAGAAAACACGGTGTATCTCACTGGTAATGTTAATGCGGTTGGAAAACGTAGTCAGTCTTTAAAATCAAATCAACTGACTTGGTATTTAGATAAAAAATTGTTAGAAGCTCAAGGAAATATAATTTATCGTCAAATTGAACCAAAATTAACTTTTCAAGGGGAAACAGCCGTCGGTAATTTAGAAACAGAAAATATTGTTGTTAAAGGTGGTAATTCGTCCAAAAGCAGAGTAGTCACAGAAATTATCCCCCAGGAAGGTAGGTAGGGGGTAGGGGAGTTGGGGGAGTTGGGGGAGTGGGGGGAGTAGGGGGAGTGGGGGGAGTGGGGGGAGTAGGGGGAGTGGGGGGAGTAGGGGGAGTAGGGGGAGTAGGGGAGAAATTTCATTCTTCATTCTTCATTCTTCATTCTTCATTCTTCATTCTTCATTCTTCATTCTTCTGACTCCTTCCCCCCTATGATTGGTTGTATAAAACTTTATTGCGATTATCTGCACCAAGATTTGGTAAAGAATTATCTAATCGAGGTGTGACAGTATCGGGAATGTCAGTAGATACTTCTAATTCTTTTTCTAAAGTCTGGAGAAGTTTATCTTGTTGAACCCGAAAAGCTGATACATTGCCACCACGGTTAATGATTGTAAACCAGACCAAACCGCGATCGCGTGTGGGGACAACTCCAGCTAAAGCACTAACATCATTGAGAGTACCAGTTTTGATTACCGTTGCTTTGGGCATATGTCGAGAATGGATCGTGCCTCTATGATCTAGTCCAGAGGTAGGAAATAAATCAGCTAAATTTAACTGATAAAAACTAGCTTCCCGTTGTAATGCCATAAACATAGCACAAACCCCCCTGGGAGAAATTCGATTTTCCTTCCCTAAACCAGAACCATTAATCAAGAGAATTTCTGACTTTGGGAATCTAGCCAGTTGGGATGCTGTGGTGCTAACTACATCCGCACCTCCCACAGAATTGGCTAACATTTCCGCAATATCGTTATTACTAAAAACATTCATTTCCTTAATGATTTTTTGCAAAGGCAAGGAAAAATGACGGATTAGTAAAGTCTGGCCAACTCTCGGTTGAGGATCTGCTTGAATATTACCAGCAATAATCACTTGGGGTTTGGGTGTTCCCTTGGGCATAACTGAGTGTTGGAAAACCACAGAACGAGACCAAGTTTGATGATTTAGCGCTTGTTTGAGTAATTGACCGGCGAGTAAGGGATGACGTTGGAAATTCATCGCAAAAGCCCCAGTAATTACCAAATTGCCCTTAACTTGCTTAATACCCATTTTATTCAGAGTATTTCCCAGGGCGATCGCTTCCTCCCCCACAAACATAGGATCACCACTACCAGTAATCACTAAATCACCCTGCACCACCCCATTTACTAAAGGTCCAGTGCTACTAACTAAAGTCTCAAATTGGTGATTCGGTCCCCAAGCTTTCAAAGCCACCAATGAAGTAGCAACCTTAGTTAAAGAAGCAGCGGGTAAAGGTATAGTACCTTGATGATTAGCCATCAGCATTGGTCCCGACTGTAACCAAATCCCCTGAGAGGACATGAGATTTTGGTCAATTAATTTTGACGTAATTAACCCATTAAGATATTCGTGAACCGTAATAGCGCCTGCTGGGCTTGGATCAGGGACAAGAATCAAATTAGAACCACCTTGCCAAGCCAACACACTCAAAGCTTCTAACGGTTGAATCTGCGCCTTAGCCACTTCTAGCCAGATAGAAAACAAACCTGATCCTAATAATTCCAGCATATTCAAATTCCTTTATTCGTTAATTGGTAAGAGTTTTCTTTAATTTCGTAAGCGTAAACTATATTCAATACCTTGTCTATTTTCTGTAGTTTGGGTTAAGCGACAGCGCAACCCAGCGCATTTGTTGGGTTTCATATTTTTTAGGGACTTCCAAATAAAAAAATACTCAACCACCTAACGCAAAAATCTCTCAAACCCTTATTCCTCTGTGTCCTCTGCGCCTCTGTGGTTCGTTAATCAGGATAATTTATTTCTTGGAAGTCCCTTAGAGGGTGTTTGAAAAGTTATGGTTGATGTATCAAATATTTTTTACCCCACCCTAACCCTCCCCTTAGTAAGGGGAGGGAACTGGATTTTTCTTGTTTCCCCCCTTTATAAGGGGGGACTAAGGGGGGTAACAATGTGATAAAAATTACGGGATACGACTTTTCAAACATCCTCTTAAGCTGATATCCAACCTACAAATCAAGGCTTTTTCCAATTTGGACAAGGTATTGATACAGCGGTTTTCGCTCTTATGAGGTACATCTTAGCCCCCTCATCGCACCCCCCTCAATCCCCCCGCAGCGGAGGGAAGAAAAGGATAAGCTTTTGATACTGGAGGGGGTGGGGGGTGGGGTTCTTGTACCTGATAACATCGGGAAGTGCTGTATTCTGAAACTATTTTTAACTTTTAATTCCCTCTTTTCCTAGCAACTTATACTAATATACGAGCCTGATTATATTTATCAGTATTGTTGACACTGACTCCCCTGGCTAAAGACGATTATAAAAAAGATTAAATCTGGGAAAGTGATAGCGTCAGTGCTGACTTGTCAGTTTGGTAAATGAACAATTTCAACGCTTATTCCTTGCACCTAATTCACCTTCTATCCCCATCAAATCATTGACTTGTAACAGTTTTATGTTTATATGGTTAACACCACGCTACGCTATCAGCAAGCCCTACATAATATTTCCCATAGTGCAAGTCTGTGGAATGGTGCGTTACGCTGTCGCTAACACACCCTACTTTTTGGCTTTTGCAGTTTATTTAATTCACATTCCTAATTAATAAATTGGATAGGTTAAGTAGGTGAACACAATAAAACCAAACTGTGTAAAGAAACGTAAAATCGCCCAAACCCTCTTCACTCTTGCCTCTTGCCTTTTGCCTTGCCATAACGACAATTTTCAACGCCAACCTACTTACTTCCTTTCTGGATGTGCCAATTCCTCTGGAGTGGGAACACCCACCTGATTAATTACTCCAATCATTTGATATAAACGCCCTAAATCTCGTTGATTAAAATTTAAAACTAACCGGGGTAAACTAGATGTTTCATCTTGTTCCTCCTGCGGTAATGCTTGGCTTTTAACAATTTTACCTGTCAGCAAAATATCACAAAAATGAGTATTAAGTAATTCCACTTGAGCATCGGATAAATCTTCTTTTAACCGGATCACCAACTGATCACCAACATAACGACTAGAGTGATAAATTCGGTAAAATCCAGTAATGGCATTACAAGCAACTTCAAGATTATCTGTAACAGTGTACAAACTCGGATCATCTGCACTAACAAGCCCTGTTTTTACCAATTTCTCATCAATATATTGACTCCAAGAACGCCAATAATCGCCTCCTGGTTGATCAATTAACACCAAAGGAACTGGACCAAATTTACCTGTTTGGCTCAATGTCATACATTCAAAAGCCTCATCTTGAGTGCCAAAACCACCAGGAAACAAAGCCACAGCATCACTTTCTTTCAGAAGAAATAACTTGCGAGTGAAAAAGTATTTAAAATTAATTAGTTTAGCATCACCTTCAATAACTGGGTTAGCTTGTTGCTCAAAAGGTAACTGAATATTTAAACCAAAAGAATTTTCCCTACCAGCACCTTCTTGACCAGCTTGCATAATCCCACCACCACCACCTGTCATAATCATAAATCCTAGTGCAGAAACAGCGCGACTAAATGCAACTGCCATTTGATATGCTGGTGTATCTGGTGCTAGACGGGCAGAACCAAAAATAGTAATTTTCCGAACATGGCGGTAGTTATAAAATAACTGGAAACCACACTCCATATCTGCTAAAGCGGCAGATAATATTTTCCAATCAAGACGTTCAATATCACTATCAGCAAGACGCAAAATTGTAGTGAGTGATTGCTGAATAAATTGCCTATGTTTTAGTGTCGGTAAACGGTCTATGAGTTCAGCAATATCTGCTTGGAGAGAATCTAATGAAGAAAAGGACGCTTCAGAAGTCATACTTACTGCCGCAATAATGGCATTATATTTTAACGAAAGTTCCTAATACAGTAAAGCGTCAATCAACTAACAATAATTAAAAATCTCGAAAAGACTTAATATCATTTGCTTTTTGACTTTCGCCTTCCTGTACTAGTAACTGACGTTATTTTACATGATATTTCCCATATTGATGGTAATTATTACAATATAGGCTTCTCAGTAACTAATTTTTAGTTGACTAACAATTAGAACAAAGATGTCTGAAATTGGTACTGACACTAGGCTTTTTCTGGGATTAAAAAAAGATAGGGGAAGCACCATTTTCGTTCTGTAATTGATCTTGTAAATGAATAACTCAATCGAAGTTTATTGTTTATTCAGCTTAAAGATACTTTTCCAAAGTAGTAGATAAAGTGGTTTTAGGTACAGCACCAACAACCATATCTACTTTTTCTCCATCTTTGAAAATCATTAAGGTGGGAATACTGCGAATACCATACTTACTAGCAATATTCGGATTTACATCCGTATTAACTTTAACAACTTTTAATTGATCTCCATACTGAACAGCGATTTCTTCAACAACAGGAGCGACCATCCGGCACGGACCACACCAGGGGGCCCAAAAATCAACTAATACGGGTACTTCGCTCTCAAGGACTTCTGCTGTAAAAGTCGAATCCGTAACTTCTGTGGCTGCTGACATACCTAAAAACCTTTATCTATGATATTTCTGAGGTTGGTGAAAATTCTACCATAGCAAAAACATACTCTTAAGTCCTAATGATATACATTTGCTAGGAAACTAGAAAACTAATCCTCACCATAAGGAACCGCCCGAACATTAGTCCGGGCGGAGTGTGGTGTGAGGAGTGAACGGAAACTTTTGTCTCCGCCATCTCTATTGTAGGCTAGATATGTGATTTTTCCAGTCATTCTCAAAGTTGTTGTCAATTGTCAGTTGTCAATGGTTAGTTGTCAGTTGTCAGTTGTCAATGGTCAGTTGTCAGCAGAAAACCCTTAACGCTGCCCAATCCCCAATCCCCAGTCCCCAATCCCCAGTCCCCAATCCCCAGTCCCCAGTCCCCAGTCCCCAGTCCCCAATCCCCAGTCCCCAGTCCCCAGTCCCCAGTCCCCAGTCCCTTATTTACCCATACCTAACTGTTGGGCTTTTTGGTAAACCTTACCTTCGGTGAGCAAAGAAGGAGCAATGACAACTTCAACCTGCTGCATTTCTTTGATGTTTTTCGCGCCTAAAGTTCCCATACTGGTCTTTAAAGCTCCTAAAAGATTATGAGTACCGTCATCCAAACCGGCTGGTCCTCTGAGTATTTGTTCTAGAGTTCCAGTTGTACCCACGCGAATGCGAGTCCCGCGAGGTAAGACTGGGCTAGGAGTTGCCATACCCCAGTGATAACCACGCCCAGGGGCTTGGGCGGCTCTGGCAAATGGAGAACCAATCATAACAGCGTCAGCACCGCAGGCAATACATTTACAGATGTCTCCTCCGGTGATTAAACCACCGTCAGCGATGATGGGGATATATTTACCGGTTTCCCGATAATAATCGTCTCTAGCGGCTGTACAATCGGCGATCGCAGTGGCTTGAGGTACGCCCACGCCCAACACTCCACGAGAAGTACAAGCAGCACCGGGTCCAATACCTACCAATACCGCTGCTGCACCAGCTTTCATCAACTCTAAGGTGACTTGATATGTAACGCAATTTCCCAAAGCCACAGGGATGGGCATAGAACTGCAAAACTCCGCTAAATCAAGGGGAGTAATAGCTTCTGGAGATATATGATCAGTAGAGACTACTGTAGCTTGGATAAAAAATAGATCTGCTCCAGCTTTAGTTACGACTTCGCCATATTTGCTTGCACCTGCTGGAGTTGCGCTAACTGCCGCAATACCGCCTTGTTGTTTAATTTCCTGAATACGTTTTTCAATTAATTCCGGCTTTATTGGTTCAGCATATAGTTCTTGCATCAGGCTGACAAATTCATCTTTGCCGACGGAGGCAATCCGATCTAAAATCGGTTCGGGGTCGGCATAGCGAGTTTGGACACCCTCTAAATTAATTACGCCCAATGCCCCCAACTGGGACAAGCGAACAGCCATTTGTACATCAACCACACCATCCATTGCACTGGCAATAATGGGGATTTCTCGCTCAATATTGCCGATTTGCCACTTGGTATCAGCTAAACTCGGATCGAGAGTTCTGTTACCAGGGACTAAAGCAATTTCGTCAATTCCATAGGCTCGACGCGCCACTTTTCCCCGCCCAAGTTGAATTTCCACGCTTTAACTTTTCTCAAAACTGTTTAAGCTAGGGTATCAAATTGTGGTGATATTGGGAATTGGGAACAATTGAAAATTTTTGATTTTTAATTCGGTTCTGATGTTCTAGGGTTTATTTTTATTGGCATAATTAGCACCTGTATAACCTGTGGCTACCCAAATAACGGCCCTAGCACCATCCCGAAGAGATTTTTCAATCGGTTCTGGTGAATTTTCTGAAGGAACTGATAGGGGTTTAAAATTCATGCCTCGACTACCTAAAACAATTTCACCAACGATGCAAGCACGACGCATATGAAAGTCAGATGTAATTAAATAAACACTTTTGATGCCACGAGATTGCAATTCATCCACTGTAGTAGTAAAATTAGTAACTGTGTCTACAGCTTCATAGTCTAAATTTAAACGTTGGGGATCAACTCCAGCATTAGCAAATATTTTTTTAGTATGCTGCGGCGGACTGCCTCCAGAAATCCAAATAGGTATATTGGGATACTGACGAGCTAATTTGGCTGTAAACTTTTCTCTTTCTAGTAAGCGAGTAGAACCGCCTAAAACTAATATTGCTTGTGGTTGTACAAATTGGTTTTGTACTGCCTTGCACCCCCACCAGATGAATAAGGGGAGAAGACAAGCCATAACCCTCACAGATTTCCCTGTCAAAAGTAGCTTATTCAAGGCTCTATAGGTATGTCTATTCGGACTAGAGTTTTCTTTAAAAATCAGCACAATAACGCACAGGGATGATGGTTAGTATAAGTTTTTGCGAACTATGTCTAGAAAAAAGTTGTAACGTTGCGATCATAGTAAG
>NZ_VILC01000033.1:0-9179 GCF_009712065.1 Aphanizomenon sp. UHCC 0183
AAGTACATAGTATAACTCTTAACTGGGAACAGTTTCAACTGTCTGGACATCCTCAATTTTCTAAATCTGACAAAGAAAAATTCACCTATTTTGAGACACAATCAGCCAAAACCTGGCACTTCTTTGTGATGAAAATCCGTGAAACTCTTATTAATAAATGGTTTTAGCTTTATTTAGCAAGCCCTACTTAACAATTGTCCAGAAACTATCCTAGCTAGTCCACGTCACCATACATATCACATATTATTGGCAATCTTATCATGAGTCGTTCTATCCATTGGCAATCTAGCACCGCTGCACTCATGGCTATAGCCATTACAACAGGTACAGCCATCCCCATGCTATCATTTAACCCTGTTTTTGCCCAAGGATTTAATCTCAATCAATCGCGGACAATTAGTATCCCCGCTAATGTCACTTTACCTGTTACCTACGAAAAAGAGAAGGTTATTGTCAAACCGGGTGAAACATTGGCTCTAACTCTGAAAATAGCTGACAATGTTACTGATAAAAACAGAAATATTTTAATTCCTGCTAATACTGAAGTTATTGGAGAATTACAACCAGTAAGATTAAATGGGGCATCTACTAATAATAACCGGCAAGGTGTCCGCTTTGTAGCCAGGGAATTAGTATTTCCCTCTGGACAACGACAACAGATTTATGCTAACTCTAAAACCATCACCCAAACAGAAACAATTACCAAAGGATCAAGCACTGGACAAATATTAACAGATGCGGCTATTGGTGCGGGTGCTGCTACTCTGATTTCTTTGGTGACTGGTAACAAGAAAATTGAAGTTTTAGAACCCGTAGGTGGTGCAGCAGCGGGGGCTTTAGCTAGTGTACTATTGCGAAAACCAAAAGCTGATGTTTTTGTGTTAAGACCAGAACAAGATTTAGATATTACCCTGACTTCAAATTTAGTCATAACTCGTCAATAAACTTATAGCGGTATGCACTGGAATGAAATACATCATAGTCCCCTCCTCGCTTGCGGGGAGGGTTTGGGGGCGGGGTTCTTGTACTTCATAACACCACAAAGTGCTGTAATAGTTTTGAAGTTGTGAATTTCATAATATAAATAAATTTTAGTCTCACGCAAAGGCGCGAAGACGCACTGAGGTTTGAGTTTTAAAGGTTCAATTTGGGAATTTCATACCTCACATTGGTGTCAACTTAACGTAAAACCTCTATCCCGCAAAGAACTCAAGTCATCTCATTCCCAGTCTCTGACTGGGAATGAATTCTAGAAGGCTCTGCCTTCAATAATATTAGAGGCAGAGCCTCATCAACTGCATTCCTAGTCAGAGACTAGGAACGAGATGTGGTAGGGATTTGAGCTTACAGCGATTTCCAATCTTATGAGGTACATCTTAGCCCCCTCATCGCTTGCGGGGAGGGGGTTGGGGGCGGGGTTCTTGTTCCGGGTTTGATGACAATTTGCTGTAAGTTGACACCAATGCATACCTCAATATGGCTACGCTACGCAGGCTATCAGCAACGCCTGAAATTTTTAAGTCTATTTATTTATTCCCTATTTTAGCCAACAGATTGCAACCAAATTATAAATGTAGTTCCTGGGGTATTTGGTAATGTGATAATTGAGTTAATGGCTGGACTAAAAACCTCGATGTTTCCCTGCATTTCTACTATTAACTGTTTAGCAATGGCAATTCCTAAGCCAGTTCCCGGAATTTCTGTTTTTGCCTGTACACCCCGGTAATGTCTTTCTCCTAGATGTTCTAAGTCCTCTGGAGGAATACCTGGACCTGTATCACTAATAGCAATACCTTGTAAATTTCCTTTTTGTTGCCCACATTGTACTAAGATTTTACCTCCAGGTGGTGTATATTTTAAAGCGTTATCAAGGATATTACTCAAAACTTCTCCTAAGGCTTTTTCATTCACCCTCGCTAGGGGTAGGTGAGGAGAAATTTCTGTGATTAATTGTAGATTTCGTTCTTGAGCGATCGCTTGGGCAGATATTAATAAAGGTGCTAATAAATCTACTAAGAAACGATTAGTTAATTGTTCCCCTGTTCCGGGCAATAATAACGCAGGTTTAGCTGCTTTTTGGACATTTGCGTTAATAACTACTTTTGATTCTGGTAGAGGTAAAGGTTCTGAATCTGCTGTATTTAAATCAATTACTTGATCAAATTGTTTTAATAGTTCTTGTAAGCGATCGCTCTCCCGGACTATACTGGTGGCTACTTCCCGATTAGGATCAACCGGGAGCATCCGCTTAAATAGTAATTTCCCAAAGGTGCGGATAGCAGTTAAGGGGTTACGAAATTGATGTAAAAGATTATCTAATAAATCCCGTTGTCTCTCTTGGAGAATTTGTTCCTGCTGGAGTTGATGTTGTAACCATGACTGGCGCTGGTCTAAAATGCAAGCGATCGCTAAAGTCTTAGCAATGCGTTCAATTTCCCGTTCCTCTCGTTCATTCCATTCCCTATCTTCTCTCGCCGTCACCAATAACCCCATCATCACACCTTCATGAATCAAAGGTAAAACAATTTGGTTATGACTCAGCCAGTATTCATTTTGTGCATCATGTAAATTTTGTTTTCCTGTTGCTGCCGATTCCGCTGATTCATGGGAGGATATTGGAGTCGGTTTTAACAATCTCATTTGCTGATTGGGTAATGCTAAAACATTAGCTAACCTTACAGGATAACCTTCCCCCACCTCACTATATTCATCACTAGGATTTAATGCTATAGTCTCTGGATACACCATCACTGGAATTAGTCGCGCCTCTGCTGTAGATTTTTCTACTAGTTCTTGTGTCAAATAAACAACGCTAAAGCCCGCTCCCATCCCTTGGGTTAGCAGAGCCATTTGCTCTCGACATAGAGCAAGAAAATCAGAACTGGCAGACATTAGCATGAGTTCAGGAATCTAGGAGGAAAAAGGAGTCACCGAGTCAGAAGAAGAAGGAAAGAAGGAATTGGTAGGGGTTTAGCTTATGCCCATTGGTGTCAACTTAGGTTACAGATGGCTTATTTGTTTGGCTTCCACACCCGCCAGGGAATAAATTCCCTGTCTCATAGCTCAAGTCCATTAAAACGGACTAATGAATTTTCCTAGTATTTAGTCATCTAAAAGATGACTTTCGCTATTAGCAAGGAACTTGAGTTCCTTGCGGGATGAAGATTTTGCGTTAAGTTGACACCATTAAGCTTATGCCTTACCCCTATAGCTTTCGACCTAATTTTCGCATTTTATTCAAGTGCATAACGTTACTAAGGCTTCTAGCTATCTAGTTTAGTCTGGTAATGGATGATTGGTAGGGAAACAATAGCTGAAAAGTCAGCAATTTTTTTAATTTTTAAGTCTTCATTTTTGACAGTTTTACCCTAGTTGTATCAAAACATTAAAAACTATTGATCTTTTGAGATAGAACTTATATAATGACGACGGATTTTGTAGCCATAACTACAGTCTATAGCTTGAAACAGGAGGACAATAGGTTGGCAAGGAGACGCAAGCGGAAGAGTCGTCGTAGGCAGGAAGGACGGCGCATACTTGAGCATATCCCTCAGTACAGCATTGAAAGTGGCGAAGATAAACCTGTGACAGCAGCGAGAAAGTTCATTCAAGCTGAAGGTATCATGCCACCTGCGCTGCTACTAGTAAAACGCAATGAACATACAACAGACCGGTATTTCTGGGCGGAAAAAGGTCTGTTTGGCGCTCAATACGTAGAAGAGAATCATTTCTTGTTCCCTAGTCTCAGGATTTTAGAATCACCAACAGCACCAGAAACTGTGTCTGTTGCTGTGGCTAGTAACTAAACAACAAATGACTATCATATCTTGTAAATGTGACTTCTGACTCTGTGAATAATTAACTGGCAATTATGACTGGTTTGTTCAAAAATTCCATTTCTTTTAATTTTTTGGTTGAATTTGCCAGTAGAGTTTAAATACATTCTCTCAAGTCATGGGATAATTAATTCCTCATTAATCTGTAATAGATTAGATGAATCAGTTTGTTATCAGCTTATACAAAAGAGAATAGCGACAGAGCCAAGGTCATCCAAAAAATGAAGTATGAATTATTTATTTATGCTCTCACTAATTTGGACTACTATCAAGCTCTGTCCGCCAATTTAAATTTTTCCTCATGACATACCAAGCATCAGGAAGATTAACAGCACTAGCAGAATTTTCTCTTCTTCCCTACTGCTGATTTATTCAAAACTTGAGTCAGAAGCCTACATAATGCTAGTTTTCACCCCCAACAATTAATCAAGTGTCAAGTGTCTTTAGCTGTAATGCCCTTTGTAACTCAGCCAGTTCATCTCTATGGGCAGTTACAGTGATTGTACTTGAGAAGTTTTGCCCACTTGGGATATTTTCCATCTTGAGTGACACCTTCTCAAGTCTTCCAGATTTTTTCCAGTACAATAATCCACTTAAAGGCGAAAACAGGATTATTAATAGAAAAAATTTGCCAAAATCGGGCAAAAGCATTGATAAAACCAACGCCAAACAACCCAAACCTACGGCTGCCAATATAGTCAAAAATATGGCTAAAAACCAGCTAGGACTAACCAATCCTTCAAAAGTGACTTGATTGTTAGCAGCATCTACCGCTGAAACTCGATAAGCACGAGAGCGAAAATACTCCTTTAATGCAGCCATTAATGTATTTTCATCCTGTTCTGAAGTCAATTGCATCATTTCTGTACGATCCTTGGTCGAAGCGCGTATAAAGAAAAATAATCCAACTGATAACAGAAAAGTTAAGAGGAACGTAGATTGAGAAACAGTAGAATTCATAACTAATTTTTACGTCTGAAATTTTCAGTAGACTTAACCCATTATCAATTATTCTGGAAATAGGTAACAGCTAACAAACAACAAACGGAAGTTGTTCTTAATTTTTAAGTTTTAATTTTTATATGACGCAAAACTCCGAAACACCATCATCTAACCTCCGGGCTATAGCCCAACAATTTCGCCTAGCAGGTTGGATTAGTTTATGGATTCAGTTGGTATTAGGTGTAATTTCTGGAATAATTGTCTTGTTATTTGGCATTTTTAGTCAAAAAGCAGGTAGCCCCAGTAACAATCCAGGAACGGGCTTTGGCGTGTTTTTAGCAATTTGTGGCATACTTCTGTTGGGTGCTGGTATTTACTTAGCTTATCGCTACACTAGAATTGGCAAGAAATTAGAATCCCCTAATCCCACTAATCGCCCTCGTAAGGTGGAAACTGTGCAGGTATTACGTTTAGGTCTATGGATAAATTTAGGGGGAATATTAGTCACTTTATTGGGAGCGCAAGCGATCGTTGGTACACTAGTAGCTAGGTCTATATCTCCTCAAGCAGTAACTACTCAATTATTTGACCCGACTCGGATTATTAGCGGCTTAGATATGCTCATAGTCCAGGCAAATACAAACACTGTGTCAGCGCATTTCGCTGGGTTGTTGTCATCCTTGTGGTTAATAAATCGGATTAATAAACCATAATTGACAGTGCTTGTAGTAAGCTGTTACGCAGCTAAATTTGATAACCATAATT
This sequence comes from Aphanizomenon sp. UHCC 0183, assembly GCF_009712065.1. NCBI lineage: Bacteria > Bacillati > Cyanobacteriota > Cyanophyceae > Nostocales > Aphanizomenonaceae > Aphanizomenon > Aphanizomenon sp. UHCC 0183. Next base: position 5,544 of record NZ_VILC01000033.1, read on the forward strand.
TACTTGAACTTTGTAGTGCGGGCATCTTGCCCGCTAGAATTATACAAACTAAATGCACAACAGCTTAGGAACGCAAATTTAATAACCTGCAATTCTGACTTAACGTGGAATGGTGCGTTACGCTGTCGCTAACACACCCTACTTTTGCACTTTATTTAATTCACATTCCTTATCTTAATCCCTGAAAACCCTGAAAACAGGTAATTCTAAAATAAATCCTGGTAAAACATTTTCTCCCGATAAACTTGTCGGTAATGATACTATTTCTACAGATTGATTTTGACGGTAAATTTCTACTTGTTGATTTTGAGTATCAATTAACCAACCTAAACGTAAACCACTATTAAGATATTCCTGCATTTTCTCCTGTAATTGACTTAAAGAATCTGTACGCGAACGTAATTCTATAACAAAATCAGGACAAATTTTAGCAAATTTTTCTTTTTCTTTAATGGTTAAAGATTCCCAACGTTCATTAGCAATCCAAGCCACACCAGGAGAGCGTTTACCACCATTAGGTAGAGTAAAAATAGTGGAAGAACTAAATACTTTTCCGAGTTTAGTTTGACGATTCCAAATCATCAAATTTCCATTTAATTCTGCTTCTCTATTACCAGTAATTAGATTAGAAGGAAGGAGAATAATTAATTCATCTTTAGCAGTTTGTTCAAATTTATAATATTCGTTAATTTGACATAATTGATAAAATTGATCATCACTTAACTCTACATTTTTGATATTTAAAATAACTGATTGAGTTGTCATCATTTCTGAAAACTCCTTAACGCTTAGGTAATGGAGAAGAGTATCTGAACTAATTATCAACTATATTTTGTAGATTTGCCACTGAATTATAATTAAACGCAGATAAACGCAGATAAACGCAGATAGGAAACGTGATATTAGTATATAGGTTTTAGCATTGTTAAACCTCTACGATTAATCATCTCAATCAAGTATAATTGACAAAACTTAACGAAATTCACCAATGCTGGATATTAAACAAATTAGAGAAAATCCCCAATTAGTACAAGAAAAGTTGAATACTCGTAGTGGTAAATACGAGATTCAGCCTATCTTAGATTTGAGTCAACAACAACGGGAATTGGAAGTTAAACGCAATGAACTCCAAGCCCGGAGTAATGAAATTGGTAAACTGGTGGGACACAAGGTAAAATCTGGTGTTAATCCTCAAGATGCAGAAATTCTGGCTTTAAAGGATGAAGGAAACAGCCTCAAAATCACATTAAGCTCATTAGAACCCCAGGAAAAAGAGTTAAAAGCCCAAATTCACCAATTATTGTTAGCACTTCCGAATTTACCCAGTGATTCTACCCCCATTGGTACAAGTGAAGATGATAACCAAGAAGTGAAAACATGGGGAGATGAATATAAACCCGAAAATCCCAACATTGTCCCCCATTGGGAAATCGGCGAAAAGTTGGGAATTTTAAATTTTGAAAGAGCGGTAAAAATTGCCCAAACTCGGTTTGTCAGTCTTATTGGTGCGGGTGCTGCTTTAGAAAGAGCATTAATCCAATTTATGCTTTCTAAACATATTGAAAATGGCTATATAGAAGTTAGTCCACCGTTATTAGTAAATACAGATTCTTTAACGGGAACTGGACAATTACCCAAGTTTGCAGAGGACAGTTTTAAATGTGCAGAAGATGATTTATGGTTAATTCCTACTGCGGAAGTTCCGGTAACTAATTTGTATCGTGGCGACATTATCAACGGGGAAGAATTACCAATTTATCATACTGCATATACGCCATGTTTTCGGCGGGAAGCAGGGAGTTATGGCCGGGATATGCGGGGTTTAATTCGGTTGCATCAATTCAATAAAGTGGAGTTGGTGAAGTTAGTAAAACCGGAAAATTCTTTTGAGGAATTGGAGACGTTGCTAGTCAGTGCAGAGAGTATTTTACAGGCTTTAAAATTGCCTTATCGGGTGATTAATTTATGTACTGCTGATTTAGGTTTTTCTGCAACAAAAACTTATGATTTAGAGGTGTGGTTGCCTTCTGCTGGGAAGTATCGAGAGATTTCTAGTTGTTCTAATTGTGTTGATTTTCAAGCGAGAAGGGCGGATATTCGGTTTAAGGAAGCTGGTAAGAAAGGGACGCAGTTTGTGCATACTTTAAATGGTTCTGGTTTGGCTGTGGGCAGGACTATGGCGGCGATTTTGGAGAATTATCAGCAAGCTGACGGGACGATTAAAGTACCGGAGGTTTTGCAGGTTTATTTGGGTAGGGAGGTTTTGTGATTTAGGGGTTTTGTAGAGGCGTTTTTGGGGGTGCGTCTCTATGTTAGTATGTTAGTGATGGATTTTTATAACATTTTCAGGAAAGCCTATGAATAAAGATTTAGATCTTTGGAATGCGATATACGCACTTTATGAACTACTAACTGATGAAGAAAATTCTGAGAAAAAATATCAGACGTTCTTTGAATCATATCCAGTTGTTTTTAAAATTTTAGGTTTTGATACTTTCCAGTCATACGAAAAATCATCTGGTAAGCGACTTCCATTTGACAATGATCGAAACTTTACACCGGAACCAGATTTCCTATGTGGAAATATAGAATCTTGTACTGTAACTGTTTTTGAATTGAAAACGCCCTTTGTAAAACCATTCATTGTTAATCGAACTGATGGAAATAGAGCCAAGCTGAATGCTACTGCCGAATCTTATCTCTCTCAGGCAACTGAATATGCTAAGTCTATCCAAGGAAGTAGTGAAGCTCGAAGTGTGGTGAAATCCGACTTATCACTACGAACAATTTCATCATACCAAATTATTATTGTTTATGGTCTTACGGATAGTAATGATATGGCTAGAGTATCTGATATTCTTCAGGATCGCCCATCATTTCGACCTACATTTCTTTGCTATGATTTATTGCTAGAAAAACTTGTTGACAGCTACTTAAATACTCGAAAAACAACAGAGAATAGAACTGGATGGTCAATTGTTTACCATTTGATAGTTAATAAAGAACAACTGTTTCCACGTTCATTTATTGCTGATCACGGTTCTCCCAAAAAAAATCGCTTATCTGTTTTTATTGAAAATGGGCATATTGTTTATCAGTGTATTGATAATGATGAGATGGTTCATATCTTAAAATCTCCAATAGTTTATGATCAACCAATTTTTCTAAGATTTGAATTTGCAACTGATGATAATGGCATTTATTTGTCTTTGAACGTCAATAATGAAGAGCGCTATTTGCTCGTTGGCAGTGTTAAATTAAACTTTAATATGCAACTCACTGGATTTGTTTTCGGGACAGATATATCCTGTAAGTTTTTCGGAAGATTTTATATGCTTGAAGCTTACTACTCAGCAAAAACAATGTCTATTGAGGATAAGCTTCGCTCATACAATTACTTCAAACAAAAGACATTAGGTGTCTCTGCTGGAGTTCGCTTTGATGGGAAGCATTATCTTGTTCGTAATCAAAATGGAAACATGAGTCAGAGCAATCCTAAGTATCAACCAAAATATGTAAATCCTATTAACAGTGAAATGTAAGAATAAACCTAAGCTATAGCTCATTTTGTAGGGTGCGTTAATGAAATATAACGCACCGTTTTCTATTAATATTTAACTGTCTGAATCAGGATAT
>NZ_VILC01000033.1:9506-42612 GCF_009712065.1 Aphanizomenon sp. UHCC 0183
CGCAATTTCAGAAAATGCAGATTAATTTTAAAAAACATCCTGTAAATCCTCAAATCCTGGACATCCTGATTCAGACAAAATGCAATTTCAGAAAATGTAGATGAATATTAAAAAAACATCCTGTAAATCCTCAAATCCTGTGCATCCTGATTCAGACAAAAAGGATTAACAGAATACAGTATAGTAAATTTACCAAAGTAATCGCATTGGAATAATATGACCAAAACAATATACATAGAAACAAGTATTATTGGTTATTTAACAGCAAGACCTAGTAAAAATTTGATAGTTGCTGCTAATGCAGAATTAACAAGAGACTGGTGGGACACTCAGCGAAACTCCTTTACTATTTACATTTCTCCACTGGTATTGCAAGAAGTAGCAAAAGGTGATGCAGAAATGGTGAATAAAAGACTAGAAGTTTTAAATAACTTTCCTTTACTTGATATCACAGAATCAGTACAAAATTTAGCACAGGAATTCCAAAAACAAAGTAATTTACCACCCAGTGCTGCTTATGATACTGTTCACATTGCTACAGCTACCGTCTATGGATTGGATTATCTGTTAACATGGAATTGTAAGCACATTGCTAACCCCTATATTTAGAAAAAACTCTCACAGATTGCTGATAGTTTAGAGTATGAATTGCCAACAATATGTACACCTTATGAAATGTTAGGAGAATAATTTATGTGGAATGATGAAGTTTTGGCAGAAATTCGCAAAATAAGAGATGAACAAGCTAAGTCATTTAATTATGATTTGGCTGCTATTTGTGCTGATTTAAGAAAACAACAAGCAACAAGTGGAAGAAAGATTATTTCTCTTCCATTGAAGAAAGTAGTTCTCTCACGCTAATTTTGTATGGTGCATTAATACAAGATGATGCACCTTTTTCTATTAATATTTAACTGTCTGATAGCGTAGCGTGGCGCAAGCCATATCAGGATATCCAGGATTAAAGGATTAAAGGATTAAAGGATTAACAGGATAATATTTGATATTGATATTGTGGGATATTAAAATTAGTGCGATTTTGTGAAAATCTAGATAAATGTTAAAAAACATCCTGTACATCCTCAAATCCTGGACATCCTGATTCAGACAAAATACAATTTCTGAAAATGTAGATAAATATTAAAAAACATCCTGTACATCCTCAAATCCTGGACATCCTGATTCAGACAAAATACAATTTTGTGAAAATTCTAGATAAATATTAAAAAACATCCTGTACATCCTCAAATCCTGGACATCCTGATTCAGACAAAATGCAATTTATGAAAATGTAGATAAATATTAAAAAAACATCCTGTACATCCTGATTCTGACAAAATGCGATTGTTTAAACTATAATAAAATATAACCATCATTCATCATCAAATTACTATGCTAAAAAGTTACGAAGCAATTTATGAAAATGGGCAATTAACATGGTTGTCAGAACAACCTCAAGTTAATTCTGCTCGTGTGATTATCACCATACTACAAGAAAACTTACCATCAAAAAAACGCCGTATTCCTCCTGCTTCCATTGCTGGTAAAGGTAAAACATTGGGTAATATTGTTAGTTCTATTGTCATATTTTAGCTTTACTCAATCAAGAAACTGGTAGCGAAGAAGTTTTAAAGTTTATTGGTAAAGCTGCAATTAGTACAGTGAATTTATCCGAAGTCATAGCAAAATTAGCAGATGCAGGAATCCCGGAATAAGATATTAGACAGATTCTTTCTAATCTCAATCTTGAAGTTATTGATTTTAATGAAAAGCTATTATCCCCATTTGCTTACAAAAACAAAGAATATGATACATGAAAAAAATCTCCCAATGCTTTGGCTTGATTTTTGCTAATACTTCTTTTACCATTTATTACTTCTGAAGTAATACCTTTTGAGCCAAAAATCTCGACAATATCCTTTTGTTTGAGTTGTCTTACTGACATTAACTCATGTAATATATCTAGGGGCGTTATAGCTTTCATTTGATAGACTTTATTTTCATATTGCTCAATTAGTGTTATTAGCAACTGTAAAACTTCAGCTTGTTCATCTGTTAAATTTTCCCCTAAATCCATAAATTTATCTACTTCATTTAGTAGACGCTTATGCTCTATTTCTGTGTCAATTATACGTGGCACAGTTTCAGAAAGTAGCTTAATGTATTCTTCCTTGTTTAGTGTAGTTGTCATATACAACCCCCTTTGGGGTAGAATGTTTTCACTAGGGACATAGTAAAGCCATATCCTAGATGTTTATGAGCTTCTGAGTAGTGTAATTAGACTATTGAGAAGCGAAATCCTCTAATTATTCCTTATTTTTTCCACTTATCTTCATTATATTCACTATGAGTTAATACATCCTCAATCTTAATGGTCTTGACTTTATAGGTAATTTTAGTAATTAACCGAAACTTATTTCCTCCTATATTAAAAACTGTGTACCCTTGTACAAAATCTGCGTGTGGATAAACTTCCCTTACATCTATAATGTGTTTCCATTCTTCCTTTTGAGCAGTTTGGAGCCAAACATTAAGACTAATTTCAGAATTTGGATGAATCTTAATAAATTCAGATAGGCCTTCGATACCAATTACTTTCATAATATATTATTGAGATTGAGTTTTTTAGTTTAAACATATCTGTTTTACCTTGTGTCCTTATTCGTGTAACTCTATGTTCTCATAAAGAGAACCAAATGTCAAGCCTCTGTACAGGAATTTTTGGAAATTCATTTCAATTAGGCGAAGTGTTGAAATTACCACCGCGTAAACGTTACGCTACTGCAAGCAGATTGCTCATCTTGTAGGGTGCGTTCTCCGAAAGTACAGCACCATTTTTTATTAATATTTAACTGTCTGATATGTTAAAATTTTTACTAGCAGAAAATGGTCAAAAAAGGTAAACTAATTGAAAAATTAAAAAATAGCCCCAACAATGTAAAGTTTAGTGATATTCATAAACTTTTAGAGTTAGAGGAATTTTTCTTAGATAGAATTACAGGTAGTCATCACATATTTATCAAAGATGAAACAATTTTAGTAATTCCAGTTCATAATAATCGGGTAAAATCAGTTTATGTTAAACGAGTATTAGAATTAATAGAAGGAGCGTAATCATGAATTATCCCATAGTTGTTTATCCCTGTGAAGAAGGCGGTTTTGTAGCAGAAATTCCCGCATTAAAAGGATGTTTAGCGCAGGGTGAAACTTTAGAAGAAACCTTACAAGAACTGATAACTGTGCGAAACTTGTGGTTAGAAACAGCCGAAAAAAATGGTCAAAAATTGCCAGATATTGAAGGTGCTATTGCAAGAGTGAAATCTCTAAGTAGCGTATAAATTTTAGAATCAGGATTTCCACTGATTAAAGGATTAACAGGATTGTATTTGAGTTTGATATTGTGGGATATTTGAATTAGCGCAATTTTGTGAAAATGTAGATGAATATAAAAAAACATCCTGTACATCCTCAAATCCTGGACAATCTTTTTTGTGGAGTTCTCTTATGTCTGATTTCAACTGGAAATTTTTAAGGATAGTTTTATCTTGGCAAGGTTTATTTACTGTAATTATTACTAATTGCTTATTGATTCTCAACCTAGCTACCAAACCAGCCATTGCTCAGAACGGAAAGGATTGTTGGGTATCATCAAAAGCAACTCAAGAAAAAGAAAACTTACGTTTATTGGCTTTTAAAGGCAATAAAGAGGCGGCAAGTCGCTATCAGAAATTACTCAAACAGCATACACAAGAATTAAAAACCTGTCGTAGTCAGACTTGGCCGCAAACTCAGGCTATTTGGTTGCGCCTGTATCCCTGTGATATCCAGTCGGGAGCAGTTGATCAAATTATGGATCGAATTGTCAACCAAGGCTATAACCAAATTTATTTAGAAGTATTTTATGATGGACAAGTGTTATTACCCGCCGCAACTAATTCTACAGTTTGGCCTGCTGTAGTTCGCCTTCCTGGTGCAGAAAAATTTGATTTATTAGCATTAGCAATTAAAAAAGGGCAACAACGGGGTTTAAAGGTTTATACTTGGATGTTTACGACTAACTTCGGTTACACCTATGCTCAACGTGCAGATAGACAAAATGCGATCGCTCGTAATGGCAAAAATCAAACCAGCTTATCCGTAGTAGAAGATAGTTCCCAAGTCTTCATTGATCCCTACAACACCCAAGCAAAAACCGATTACTACCGCATGGTGCAACAGGTTATCCGCCGTCGTCCAGATGGTATTCTCTTCGATTATGTTCGTTATCCTCGTCAGACCGGCATTGACTCCATTGCTACCAAAGTTCATGACCTCTGGCTATTTACTCCAGCCACCCAAGAAGTCCTATTTAGTCGCGCCAAAAATGCCAAAGGATTAGAATTAATTCGTCGTTTTTTAACCAAAGGATATGTCAGCGCTGGCGACATAGCAGAAATTGATAAACGCTATCCTCAAGAAGATGAACCCATGTGGGAAGGGCGTATTCCCCCCAAAAAGCAGAAATCCTTACCTTCTCCAGCAGAAAAACAGCGGGTTTTGCAATTGGATTTGTGGTTACTCTCCGTTGCTCATGCTATGCAAGGTATCTTAGATTTTGTAACTTTAGCAAGTTACCCAGCCAAACAAAAAGGTATTCCCGCGGGAGCGGTATTTTTTCCCGAAGGTAATCAAGCTTTAGGACAGGGGTATGATTCCCGCTTGCAACCTTGGGATAAGTTCCCCAGTACCCTAGAATGGCATCCCATGTCCTATGCAAATTGCGGGAATGCTAGTTGCATTGTGGCGCAAGTTCAACAAGTTTTAAAAATGGCGCAACCAGGTACAAAAGTGATTCCGGCTTTAGCTGGGAAATGGGGAGAATCAATTAGCAATCGTCCTCCTTTAGAAGTACAAATGCAAGCCCTCCGCCAATTATCTCCTCAAATTAAGGGTGTCAGCCATTTTGCTTATTCTTGGCAACATCCTGAACATGACGGTGAACGGAAAGCTTGCAATATTCGGTGAAAAATGCTGTAGCTAGGAATCAACATACCTATCTAATGTAGTAGCTAATGTAGTTTTAGGAACAGCACCAACAACTGTTTTAATTTGTCGTCCCCCCTTAAATATCATCAAAGTAGGAATACTGCGAATCCCATAATGACTAGCAACAGTAGGATTTTGATCAGCATTTAACTTTACCACTTTTAGCTGTCCCTCATATTCCGCAGCCACTTCTTCCACTACAGGAGACAGCATTTTACAAGGACCGCACCAAGGGGCCCAAAAATCAACTAAAACAGGAGTTTGACTTTCTAGCACTTCTTGCTTAAATGTAGCTTCAGTGACATTGGTAATAGATGACATAAATTGTTTGCCTAGATTTCAATCAATAACTTAATAATATCGAATAAATGAGGAGAGCAGGAAAACCAAATTATCTGCGTTTATCTGCGTCTATTTTCTGCCATCTGCGGTTAATTATTGCCCATTATACCTCACTTGCATCGAAATTTTTATATAGGAATAATATTTGATTTATGAAAAGATACGTAGGGTGCGTCAGACCGCATAAATTCTCTCAATAAACAGATTTGTAATATCTGACGCACCCTACAATACCTAATTTTTTTCAAAAATCAAATATGAGTTCTATACTTTCTTAAAGTGTTAATTTACCTCTAAATTAGGGGAATTTTGATCAGCACCGCAATGATGACAATAAGGTAATTCTTTATAGGTTAAATTATGACAACTATGGCATTCGACATATTGATAGTAACCGCAGTGGGGACAGTGGCTATCTTGAGGACGAATTTTTTTAGCACACCGAATACAGCGGGATTTTTGAATTCTGTTAGCTGCTTGAATTCTATGATTAAAGACAACGGTTTGGAAGAATTTAATCATGCCAAAACCAACTAAGGGAATTAGCAAAATATAAACATAACTAATTAGGAAAACTAGCCCACCAAACAGAAAACTAATAATATCAAACAAGAATTTAAATATTACACCAATTTGCAGAAATTCAAATATTTTTAGAACTAGAGGAATGAGAAATATAACTAGCAAATGCCAGCTAATTAATCCTATTAATCCATATCCTTTCCGTTGACTAAAATTATTAACTAATAATGCAATCAGAATTAGTGGAATTAAAAAGATAGCTTGAAGAACTAATTGAATGCTAGGATACCAAAAGGAAGCATCTTTATAGTCTTTAGCAACTTGATTAAATTTAGTTTCATCTTTGATAAAAGACAATAAATTAACACTTTCGGGTTTTGTCAGCAGTTGATTTTGCAGATTAGCAATTTCCTGTTTTAAGTTGGCAATTTTCTGACTATTTTGTCTTAATTCCTGTTTAGCTTTTTCGGCACGAACCTGATTAATGGAATTACCTGAAGACTGTCCAGCAATTTTTTCTAATAAGGTTGAATCATATTGCTGACGAATGGTAGCATTTGCTTGTTCAAGACGACTAATTTTATCTTGAGTCTGATTTATCGTGGTGATAATTTTCTGATTTTGAGGATTATTCAGTTTATCTTTAGATTCACCATAGTTCAAACAGATTTCGGAAACTTTACCCAAATGTCCAATTTCTGCATCTTGATATCTTTGCTGAATTTTTTGCTCATTGCTACCGTAAGGTAATGAACTTCTCAAAAATTCATAATCTTTATTTTTGCTAGTTTGGGTTTTATAATTATTCCATTCAGAATAACATGGATAAGCTTGAGTTGGGCTAAGATGCCATTCACTAATATTATTTAAACCCGTAAAGACATTAATTAAAATAAAAATATCAACTAAAATAATGACAACTAAACTCACTTTATTTAGTGGTTCGTTGTTTACTGTCCGAGAGTTATTAAAAAACCGATTTGAAAGCCGACGGATTCTGGTAAACATATAAACAGGATTCAGAATAGTTACAACTGAAATTAATTTACCATTTTCCTATGACTTTAGTGGTTTTTTTGTTAAGTTTTATATACTTATTAAGTAGTTAGTTCTATTTTTTATGAGTAAGTTAAATATTTTTTCTCACGCAGAGGCGCAGAGACGCAGAGGAAGAGAGAAGGAGATCAGAAAATGAAACCGACGGATTTAGATCCCTGACTTATTTGAATGATCTTCATTATTTACAAAAAATTTAATTAAGAAGTCGGGGATCTTTCGTACCTGGCTTAGAGGGTGCATTTCCCCGGTTGATGTAGGCATTGGCATAATTTCATTATTCCCCATCAAGAGGCAAAAATTCCATCTCTCAAACTCTTCCTCTCTGCGCCTCTGCGTCTCTGCGTGAAAAAAATTCCTACTTTGATTCCTGCGATTTCATAGGCTGGGTAATAGCTTGACAATATCTAATTAAAGTATCAATACGCTCCTCAATAGTTTTCAACCTAGCTTGCAATGTCGTTAATTGCTTTGCTCCTTGGAGAAACATCATATCTACTTCCAATAGTCGCAACTGCTTACTTATTTCGGTTTTATAGGATTGTTCTCGTGAATTAGCATCAACCAAAGGAACAATTTGCTGGCTAAAAAACGCCTGTAACTTGGCTAAATGCGGACGTAACTCCCCCGCACTGAGTTTACCTGCTGTTACATTAGTCCGAAACTCATCTAGAAATGTTGCCAATTCCTGATATTTATCACAATTAAAAGACATCTGTTGCTAGTTAAGATAGTATTAATGTCAAGAAAATTTTCTGATCCAACAAAACTTTCCATTGTTCATGTTCAAAATCACAAGTCTCAAATCTTATTTTGAGGCTTGGTTTACCGTCAATAGGTTTTTATGATTATGTTTGAAAGAAACCTACAATGGATGATGACCACAGGCAGTTAGGACATCATCTCTCCAACCTTGTCTCTAAACTTTCAGTTAACAGCATCTACTTATAGAAATGCTGTCATTTTTGCTTATCTCTTACACCTATCCACAAATTACCTTTTTTATTTTATGAGTAGTGTAGCCGTCAAACCTCCTGTTGATGTTGTTCTCCCAGACTGGCTTAACAAATGTTTAATCGCACCTCCAGCGCCAATACTTACAGAGGAGGAAGACCGAACGTATAACGGTAATGCCTTAATTTGTCGGGCTTTTCAGTTTGCATACCAACTACATGGGGGACAAATTCGCAAGTCGGGAGAACCTTATATTGCCCATCCGGTTGCTGTAGCGGAAATACTCCGTGAATTAGGTGGTAGTCCGGCTATGATAGCAGCCGGATTACTTCATGATGTAGTTGAAGATACAGAAGTTACAAGTGAAGATATAGAAGCACGGTTTGGTCCAGAAGTCAGGCTATTGGTAGAAGGTGTTACCAAGCTGTCGAAAATTAATTTTACTAGCAAAACCGAAAGTCAGGCGGAAAATTTCCGGCGAATGTTTTTGGCTATGGCGCAAGATATTCGTGTCATTGTGGTGAAACTGGCAGACCGTTTGCATAATATGCGGACTCTCCAATATATGTCAGAAGCTAGTCGTCAACGCAGCGCCCAGGAAACGCGAGATATTTTTGCACCTTTGGCGAATCGCTTAGGGATTTGGCAAATTAAGTGGGAATTAGAGGATTTAGCATTTAAATATTTAGAACCAGAGGCTTATCGAGAAACTCAGAAATGTGTCGCGGAAAAACGCACGGCAAGGGAAGAAAAGTTACTCAAAGCTACGGATACTTTACGCCGTCGGTTACTCAAGGCGGGGATTAATTGTTTAGAAATTAGTGGTCGTCCTAAACACCTTTATAGCATTTATCAAAAAATGCAAAGGCAGCAAAAGGAATTTCATGAAATTTACGACTTGGCGGCGCTGCGAATTATTGTCCAAAGTAATGAAGAATGCTATCGCGCTTTAGCTGTTGTTCATGATTCTTTTCGTCCTATCCCTGGTAGGTTCAAGGACTACATTGGATTGCCAAAGCCAAACCATTATCAGTCTTTGCATACGGGGGTAATTGGCTTGACTGGTCGCCCGCTGGAGGTGCAAATTCGGACTTTGGAAATGCACCATATTGCGGAGTACGGAATTGCTGCCCATTGGAAGTATAAAGAAACTGGGGGTTCTGAGAATACTTCCGTCACAGGCTCTGATGAAAAGTTTACTTGGTTGCGCCAGTTGCTAGATTGGCAAAGTGATTTAAAAGATGCTCAGGAATACTTAGATAGTGTTAAGGATAATCTATTTGAAGATGATGTTTATGTCTTCACCCCAAAGGGGGATGTTGTTCCTTTAAGTCCTGGTTCTACAAGTATTGATTTTGCTTATCGGATTCATACGGAAGTGGGAAACCACTGTGCGGGAGCGCGGGTTAATGGTCGCATTGTGCCTTTGTCAACACGCTTGCATAATGGCGATATTGTGGACATTATTACTCAAAAGAATAGTCATCCTAGTTTGGATTGGTTAAATTTTGTTAGCACTTCAGCAGCGAAGTATCGAATTAAACAGTGGTACAAGCGATCGCGCCGGGAAGAAAATATCGCCAGAGGACGGGATTTATTAGAGAAGGAATTGGGGAAAACTGGTTTTGAGAATTTGCTCAAATCAGATGCTATGCACACTGTCGCCGAAAAATGTAATTATCACAGTGTGGAAGATTTACTTGCCGGTTTGGGTTATGGGGAAATTACCTCGAATTTAGCGCTGAACCGTTGGCGAGAAGTTGTGAAAGCTAGACAACCGGTAAGTGATGTTGTCCCATTTATCCCCAAAGAACCAACGCCAAAATCCTCACGGGATACCCCACTAATTACTTCCCGTGCTAGTGATTCCCCGATTATTGGTATGGAGGGTTTGGTTCATCATATTGCTGGCTGTTGTAACCCCATTCCCGGTGAAGCAATTGTGGGTGTAGTCACACGAGGAAGAGGAATTTCTATCCACCGCCAAGGCTGTCATAATGTAGATCCTATTGAGTGTGAGCGGTTAGTACCAGTGCGCTGGAATTTGGCTATGGAAAACCGCAGCCGTCCCCATACTTATCCGGTTAATGTGCAAATTGAGGCTATGGACAGGGTGGGAGTATTGAAAGATGTATTGTCACGCTTGAGTGATCAGGGTATTAATGTTCGTCATGCTCAAGTGAAAACTTGTTTGGGACAACCTGCGTTGATGGATTTGGGAATTGATGTCCGCGATTGTTCTCAGTTGGAACATTTATTTGTGCAACTCAAAAAAATGAGTGATATTCTCAATATTCGCCGTGTTTGTGAGACTGAGGACTGCGGTTAGTGGGGTGTTACAGCTATTTTCATTATCTCACGCAAAGGCGCAAAGGCGCAAAGGAAGAAAATATATGAAAATGGCTGTGATTTAAGGTTGTTACGCGATTTCATTGAGGGTTTGCAGAAGTTGATCTATTTCTGCGGATGTGTTGTAATGGGCTAGTCCGATTCGTAATAAGCCACCTGATGTTTCTACGTCTAATTTTTCGGTGAGGTTGGTTGCATAGAAGTTTCCGTACCAGGCGAATATTCCTTGTTCTCCTAATATTTTGGCTATGGTTGCTGGTGTTTTTCCTGTCATGCGAATGGATACTGTTGGTGTGCGCCATGTAAATTGGCTGGGTTCGGTAATTCCATAGAGGGTTAAACCAGGGATTTTTAATAATCCTGAAATCAATTTTTTGCTTAATTCTCTTTCGTATTGTTGAATGGCTGACATTGCTGATAATAATGCGGCTCGACGACTATGATAGGCTGATGCTAATTTGTGGTTTGGTTGGGCTATTTCGGTTAGGAATCGAGGACAATGGAAGGTGGTTAAGCCTTCTCTATCGGCTTCTATTAAGGAGGAAAGTAATTCGTTATCTAAGGTTGGGGAAACATGACAACCTAATTTTGCTAAATAATTAATTGCTGCTACTAATCCTGCTAAACCTTCATGATTTAATGTTCCTGTTTCCCATCTGGAAGGGACTTCTTCTGATGCGGGTTTAACTTTATAAGGGGAAAATCTGGTTAAATGTTCTTTTTTTCCGTAAAGAATTCCTAGATGGGGAGCGAAGAATTTGTAGGCGGAACAGGCGAGAAAATCACAGTCTAAATGATGAACATTTATTGGTGCATGGGGGGCGTAATGGACGGCATCAACATATACTAAAGCTCCGAAACTATGGGCAATTTTAACTATTTTAGCAATATCGTTAATTGTCCCGACGGCGTTGGAAGCGTAAGTTACTGCTACTAGTTTGGTGCGGGAATTTATCTTTTTTTCTAAATCGTTTAAATCTAAAGTACAGTCGGCAATATTAATATTAACTGTCCGAATAATCACACCTTTTTCTTCTAAAGCAGACCAGGGAGAAATGTTGGCTGCATGGTCTAAGTCTGTAACAATTATTTCATCACCGGGTTGGAGTTCTCTACCGATAGCGCGACTCATTGAGAAGGTGAGGGTGGTCATATTTGCGCCAAATACTACTTCATCATGATCGCATCCAAGGAAATCAGTGATCGCCGACCTGGCAGAAATAATCAAGGCATCGGTTCGCATACTAGTAGTAAAAGCACCGTGAGCATTAGCATTTGACCTGACTAAATAATCACTAATTGCGTCTAATACTCCACCGGGTACTTGTGTGCCACCAGGTCCATCAAAGAAAATTGCTGGTTTTCCGTTGATTGTTTGTGTGAGTGCGGGAAACTGGGAACGAATCCATTTTATATCTAGAGATTCCATGATTTTTCCTCTTTTTGATGATTTTTGTTTCGCGCAAAGAAAGGGAGAAATATATTAATTTATATTGTAGTCTAAGATTCAATGTTGTTGTAGAGGAAAAGCAACATGATTTAAAAGGTTAATAGGGCTAATATTTTTTAATAGTTGCACTTGTTGTTGATTTTTGACTAACAACGTCCCTGCAAACCCCAATGAGTTCACAGAAATTGATTCAAATTCTTCAAATTTTCGGGGAACAATTAACATCCATTCTCGTGTCATTAAAAGATTATATGCTCCTGATTGGATATTATTTTCTAGGGGTTTAATTCCCAAGGTTTGTAGTAATGTATGATATTTTTTGAAGGTTATTTCGGCACTTTCTCCTAAGTTAATATTAGTGAGAGCGTGTACAAAGGTAAATTCTGGGATAGTTCCCAGGGAATTATCTAATTTTGCAGCTTTTACAAGTGGTGAAATGGGAATATCCGTTTCTGCAAAAGGGACAATTTGTAAATGTTTATGTGGTTGACTCGCACCGGCAAGTTTACCACCGTTATAAAATACTAACCCAGCAAATTCTGCTAAACAAGCCCACATAGCTGTAAAATCTTCTAGGGTAAGTAGGCTTTCCTGTGGTTCAAAAGCGCGGGTAATTATCAAAAAGTGATAATCAACAACATTGAATTTATTTAAAATACAAACGTGAGTAGGGGAGATATCCGCCACAAATAAAGCTTCTTCATAAGGTAAAAAAGGATTAAATTCTTTACCAGTTTTAGCAGTTTTTTGATTTTGTTTTTCTTGATCAGCTTTTTTGCGATTGATATTTTCTAAAATTCTGACAACAAACTTGATTCCATCTTGTTCAAAAATTTTCACCTCTGTGGGAATAGATTTTAAAGCTCCAGATTTTAAAGCGAGTTCGGTGGTTTTTTTGAGACTTGTCCATAATGTACCGGGTTTAAGTCGGATTTCCTGCTGGTGCATATTTTATAGGAGATAACTAACAATTTCATATCATAACTTGGTTACATAAAATCAATAATTTCGGCTCTACCTTTCGCTTTATGTAAACATTTATTGTACCTTGGGTTGACGCAAGTAAACCCAAAAACTCTTACTATCTTAAAGCCAATGTTGGGTTATGCCTTCGGCTCCCGTAAGGGATACACTTCATTCAACCCAACCTACAAAAATTAAATTAATATTCTTTTCCATAAGAGGTTGTTTTAAAAGTGGTATCCTGTAGTTTTCATCACATTATTATCCACCTTTCCCTTGTAAAGGGTAAAGGGGGGTAACAATAAAAATCTAGTTCCCTCCCCTTTATAAGGGGAGGGTTAGGGAGGGGTAAAATATTTGATACAGCAATCATGACTTTTCAAACACCCTCTAAGGGGGTAACTGTTCACACTCCCCCCTATCTTTAACGAGAGATCAAGGGTTTCGATAATTTTAGAGGGGGGGAGTGAATAACTACCTAAGGGGAGTATTAGAACCAAAAATCCTTGTAATATCAGATTTCTATATATAGGACTCCTATTTGATTTTTGATAGCTTGCGTGGCGTAGCCATACAAGACTCAGTAGGTATCAATTCTGTCTTTTCTGTTCCCAGTTAAGAGTTCCCTGTTCCCTGACCACACAAGTAAATATGGCTAACGCCACGCTTCGCTATCAGGAATCAAACCGGATTCCTATAGTATAATTAAAATCAGCAAATTATCACCATTCAAGAGGTGAATCATGGTTCAAACCTTAACCAAATCAGTCAGCTTTGAGGAGTTTATCCAATCCTATCCAGAAACAGGATCACGTTATGAATTGCACAATGGAGAAATTGTAGAAATGAACCCACCAGTAGGAGATCATGAGGAAATTATCGGATTTTTATTGGAAGAAATAGTTACAGAATATAAAAAACTTAAACTTCCTTATTTTATCCCCAAAACAGCTTTAATTAAAACACCTAATAGTTTATCAGCTTATGCACCTGATTTATTATTGCTGAATAGAAATAACTTACCTAATGAACCTTTATGGAAAAAAGAATCAACTATTACTCAAGCCGCTTCAGTTCCTTTAGTAATAGAAATTGTTAGTAGTAATTGGCAAACAGATTATACTCATAAAACCAACGATTATGAATCAATGGGTATTCCTGAATATTGGATAGTTGATTATGGTGCTTTCGGTGGTAAAAGATTTATTGGTAATCCTAAACAACCAACTATTTCTATTTATTCTTTAGTTGATGATGAATACATAGTTAATCAATTTAGAGGTGATGATTTAATTATATCGCCATTATTTCCAGAACTCAAATTAACACTTTCACAAATTTTACAAAATATATAAATACTGTAAGCGTCAGATCCCCGAATTCTCAAAGAAGTCGGGGATCTGATCTGAATCTAAGAACAATATAAGGTATCTCTTGTCTCTCTTCCTGTCACGGGATTAGTACCTTTTGCCAACTTACATAGTTTCTTTTGTTCATCTTGACGCAGTAGTACATTGGTAAAATCTGCACCCTCGATTATAGCACCATCAAATTTGGCACCAGCTGCAAATGCTCCTTCTAAAACGGCGTTGGTTAAATCGGCTCTAATTAACCGCGCTGAATCAAGTGTAGCATTAGTTAGGTCTGCTCCCTGTAAATTTGCTGATTCTAGATTGGCGGCGAAAAAACTAACACCTCTTAAATTAGAGTGACTAAAATTACTGTAGCGAAGATTTGCTTTAGTAAAACTAGAATCTGTTAAATCACGTCCAGAAAAATCAGCACTGATAAGAATTTCTTTGTTATATTCCAGTGCTACAGCAGAAGGGACAAAAGCTGCTAAGACTGTGGTGGAAATCATCACCCAAAGTAATAAACTGAGTATACTTATCCAATTGGGATGCTTAGTATTCATGGTATTGTTAATTAATGGCTAATCCTTCTCCATTTAATTATGCAGATATTGGTAACATAGGTGAAGACCTAGTAGCCAAATGGTTACAATCTACAGGTTGGGAAGTTTTGCAGCGGCGCTTTTGTTGTCGTTGGGGAGAAATTGATATTATTGCCCAATATCAAGACACAATGCTGGCGTTTGTTGAAGTGAAAACCCGGAGTTCTGGTAATTGGGATGAAGGGGGAAAAAATGCCATTACTCCCCAAAAACAAGCAAAAATCTGGCGGACTGCGGAAATATTTTTAGCTGAATATCCACAAAAAGCTGATTATGCTTGTCGCTTTGATGTGGCACTTGTTCATTACCAATTACAAAGTAAAAAGACTATTGGCGAAGAATTTTTAGAGCGTTTATCTATAGCTGGATATGAATTTAAGCTGCTTCAATATATTGAGGCAGCCTTTGAACAGTAATAATCATGATTGCAAAATTATTTTTACGTTGTGACACTTAATTTAGCATTGTTTAAGCGAGTGTTTCTGGACAATACCCTAAACCTCGAACAAACTGTTGTCTAAATGCTTCAATTTCTTCTCTTTCCGGGCTACCATGAGAAACAACTGCTACTTGGTAACGACGCATTACGTCTATGGGTGTTTGTCCAGATTCCAAACTCCAAAACGCCATTTGGACTCTCATTGGTGGCTGATAGCTAATTCCCAATTCACTCAAGAAAGCTCGAAAATCACCATCTTGTTGATCTGAGACTGTTTCTTTGAGTTTAATTCTGACTACCCAACCATTAATTTGATGAATCACGCTCACAAAGGAAACGGGAAGTTGTGGTCTACCATGTAAGTATTGAACGATTCTCAGGGTGAGTGTGGCATTGCCTAGATAGTACAAGTATTCCATCATAGTGTTATGGGATTCAATTTAGTTCTACCTATCTATCTTCGTTAATGGGGTGGAGTTCCCGGTAGGGTAAAAGCACCCGTTATTCTATGGGGAGATTTACCCAATAATTCAGGAGTCAGGAGGTAGGGGCGCAGGGCCTGCGCCCAGTCAGAATGTAGGGGCGCAAGGCCTGCGCCCAGTCAAAAGGTAGAGGCGCAGGGTCTGCGCCCAGTCAGGAGTCAGAATGAAGAAGATGGAAAGAAAAGGCAGTAAAGGTGATGTATAGCGGTTACAGTAAGTTTTGTAGCTCATTTAAGTGCATACTATTATAACAATTTAACAATTACTTGATTAATATGAAGCGACAAATAATACAAGATAAAGCGAAAACACAAAATGTTAATTTAGATTGTTCGTTGTCTAGTTATGACTACGAACTTCCACCAGGACTAATCGCCCAAAACCCTGCTGTTCCTAGAGATAGTTCTAAGTTATTGGTGGTAAATTCTCCCGAAACTGCTAAAACTATACCACCTCTACATCACATTTTCCGTGATCTATCGGAATTGCTGAAACCGGGTGATTTATTGATTATGAATAATACAAAGGTAATTCCCGCTCGGTTATATGGCTGTAAGGATACAGGTGCGGGGGTGGAGGTGTTGCTGTTGGAGGAACGAGGGCATAATTGCTGGTTGGCTTTGGTGAAGCCTGGAAAGCGCTTTAAGGTGGGTAGTGAGATTATTTTTACAGCGGGAGGAGATGGGAATAAACAGGAATTGAGGGCGACAGTTGTTGAGTCAGATCCAGAAACTGGGGGGCGATTATTACAGTTTGATTTGCCCCCAGCAGTTCCTTTAGTGCAGGTGTTAGGGAAGTTTGGACAGATTCCCCTACCTCCTTATATTACGGCTTCTACTGCGGCTGATGAACAGTATCAGACGGTGTATGCGGCTGAACAGGGAGCGATCGCTGCCCCAACAGCAGGATTACATTTTACACCAGAATTACTAGAAAAACTGCGTAATTGTGGCATTAATCAAGCCTTTATTACCCTTCATGTTGGTATCGGTACTTTCCGCCCAGTGGAAGTAGAAGATGTCACTACCCACGCCATGCACGAAGAATGGATTGAAGTTCCTGCTGATACCGTTGAGCAAATTCGGGCTACTCAGGCTGCTGGGGGACGAATTATTGCGGTAGGGACAACAGCGGTAAGAGCTTTGGAAGGTGCGGCGCAATCTGGGGATTTACAGCCCTTTGTCGGGAAGACAAATTTGTTTATTTATCCGGGCTATAAATGGCAGGTTGTGGAGGGGTTAATCACCAATTTTCATTTACCCCGTTCTAGTTTATTGATGCTCGTTAGTGCTTTAATTGGTAGAAAAAGATTATTGGATCTTTACCAGCAAGCAATTAGTTCTGAATACCGCTTCTACTCTTTCGGTGATGCTATGTTGATCTTACCAGAAGGGAAAAGTATTCAATTATGAATTTTTGATGAAGTGATGGATAATCTAATTTAGATAAGTAGGTAGGCGTTAAAAAATATAAGATAGACCTAACCTCCCAGCCCCCTTCCCTACCAGGAAATGGGGAGTCAAAGCCTCTCCCCTGCAAGGGAAGAGGTTTGGGGAGAGGTCTTAATATTTAATTATGCCCAGTTACTTAGATTAGATTCAGTATAACTAAAGGGTAGTGAGTCATGTATCGAAAATGCCATAAATATCCGTCTTTTAACATAGCTAAGGCTACATACAAGCAAGTGTTAATGAGTATCCTTTCTACTTCTTCTGCATTTTTAATCTTGACTTTACCTGCAATTATTAATTCTCCCAACAGTCAGGTATCAGCAGCAGAAGTTGTTTCCCAAGATTTAGAAGCAGCTATATCTTTTCAACAGGGAGTGACATTTTATAATCGTCAAGACTATCAAGGTTCGGAAATGGCTTTTCGTAAAGCCTTAGAGCGAGATCCTAATATTGGTGCAGCCCGAAATTATTTAGGTAATATTCTTTTACAACAAAATCGCTTAGATCTAGCTATCCAAGAATTTGGAGAAGCCATTAGATTAAATCCCAATTTGGGATCAGCTTATTATAATTTGGGTGTAGCTTTACAAAAACAGGGACAAAAAGAAGCCGCTATTACAGCTTATCGTCAAGCCTTAGTGGTAACTCCCACATTGGCTGATGCTCATTATAATTTGGGGGTTTTATTCTATGAACAAGATCAGCGTCAAGATGCTATTTCTGCTTATGAACAAGCAATTAATTTAGATAGAAATCATGAAAATGCTTATTTCAACTTAGCAATTGTTCAACAACAAGAAGGCCAAGTAGAATCGGCGATTTCCGCCTATCGGGAAGTTTTAAAAATAGATCCTGAAAATTCTGTAGCTTACAATAATTTGGGTAGTCTTTTAGTAAATCAAGGTAAAATTGCCGAAGCAATTAATATTTATAAAGAAGCAATTCTGCAAAATCCTAAAAACACCTCTGCTCACTATAATTTAGGAGTAGCTTTATATAATCAAGGTGTTTTTAAGGAATCCGCTCAAGCATTAAGACGCGCTCGTCAACAGTACGTAACCGCAGGAAATACTGAGCAAGTTGCCAAAACTGAACAAATCATCCAGCAAATTGCCCAAATTTTAGCACCCAAAAAATCGCCTGTAAATCAACCCGGTAGCGCAACGGCAGTTACTACTCCACCAGTTGAACAAGCGCCCGCAAATCTTCCCCCGGTTGAAGACTTACCTGCAAATACTTCGACAACTGAGAAAACTACTTTACCGAATTCGACACCAAATAAACAAATCACAAATCCAAAATAATTTGTCATTAGTCATTTGTCATTAGTCATTTGTCATTAGTCATTTGTCATTTGTCATTGAAAAATTATTATTCCCTGTTCCCTGTTCCCTGTTCCCTATTCCCTATTCCCTATTCCCTATATTGGTAAACGATTAATATCTTTATTACAACCAATTACTACCATTGCAGAACCTTTTTCTAAACGTTTAGTTGGTTCGGGATTAATGATAAATTTACCATCATTACTTACAGCCAACATATTTAAACCGTAGCGGTTACGCAGTTGCAGTTCAGCAATAGTTTTCCCATGAAATTCATCAGGGACAATTAACTCCACAATACTGTTATCTGGGTCAAGATCAAATCTTTCTAAAATTCCCGGTTTAGTGAGTGTTCTTGCTAAAGCACAACCAGCTTCATATTCAGGAAATACTACATGATCTGCGCCCACTCGTTGTAATAATTTGCGGTGAACTTCACTAGAGGCTTTTGCAACTACGTGAGGTACACCACCTTCTTTCACATTTAAGGTAGTAATAATACTTTCCTGAACGTAGTTACCAATAGCGACAATAACGGTATCAAATTCAAAAATTCCGGCTTCTTTTAGGGCTGCTGATTCAGTTGAATCGAGTTGCAAAGCATGACCAACTATTTCTTCATTCAATGCTTCGGAAACCCGTTTTTCATCAACATCTGTAGCTAATACTTGATAACCTAAATTATGCAATGTTGAACAAACAGAACGACCAAAACGACCTAATCCAATTACAGCAAATTGGTGGTTATCTTTACGTAAACTGCGAAGAAATTTTAAGGATGAAAGGTTCATGATTTGTCAGTTGTTAGTTGTCAGTTGTCAGTTGTTAGTTGTTAGTTGTTCGCTAAATCCTAATTATCCAACAAGGAGATTTTCTTCGGGATAGTGAATTCTGCTAGGACGAGGATCACCTAAGATAGATGACATTAATAATAAAATACCAACGCGACCAATATACATTGTGAGAATTAAAATTAATTTGGCTGCGGTAGAAACAGTAGCGGTAATTCCTGTGGAAAGTCCGACTGTACCAAAGGCTGATACTACTTCAAAAAGAATTTGAATAAAAGCCAATGTGGGGTCAGTAATACTAATTAAAACCGTTGCAACAATCACTGTTGCTAGTGAACCAAACACTACCCCCACAGCTTTTAAAATTAAAGAAATGGCAATTTTACGATTATATAACAATACCTGTTCTTTGCCTTGGAGAATTGCCTTTGTACAACTGGTCAGAACTCGTAAAGTAGTGGTTTTTATTCCTCCTCCTGTACCTCCAGGACTTGCACCAATAAACATCAGTGCAATCATAATAAATAATCCAGCATTAGTCATTTTCCCAATGTCAATGCTATTAAAACCAGCGGTTCTGGTGCTGACTGACTGAAACCAAGCGGCTAATATTTTATCAGATAAACTTAATTGTCCAAAGACGCTATCGTTTCTGATTTCTATAAAGAAAATTGCAATTGTTCCTAGCACTAATAATATTAAAGTTGTGCTAGTCGCAACTTTGAAATCTAGAGAAAATATTAAACAACTTGTTTTTTTAATGAGGCGATTCCCTTGGTAAGTAAAGCTATCTCGCAACCAAAGATACATATCCAAAATCACTTGATAACCAATACCTCCAAAGATAATTAAACAGCCAATTGTGATAATCACTAAAGGAGAAGATTGATAACCAATTAAATTATCTTTAAATAAACTAAATCCCGCATTGTTCCAAGCACTGACACTGTGAAAAATTGCTAACCAAGTTCCTTCTTGCCAACCTTTTTCGGGAACAAAGACTAACATTAATAAAAATACTCCCGTGAGTTCAAATAATAAAGTGGTCGCAATAATAGAACGGATAATTTGTGTGCTACCACTCATACCCGGACGGTCTAAAGCTTGTTGAATTGCTACTTTTTGTCGCAGGTCAAATTTTCTGCCAATTAATAACATTAAAAATGTGGTAGTTGTCATATAACCCAAACCACCAATTTGTGCTAATAGGGCAATAAATAATTGTCCTAAAAAGGAAAATTCAGTACCAGTATCCACTACGGCTAAACCTGTGACGCAAACCGCCGAAGTTGAAGTAAAGAGGGCAACAATGGGGTCATTCCAATTACCATTACCAGTAGAGAAAGGCATTGTCAAGAGAATTGCTCCCAAGAGAATGACAGCGACGAATCCCAAACAAATTGTCCGCGCAACAGTCATAAGTAATTAACCATGAAAAATAAATAAACTTTGTGCCGTTAGGCTATTTTGATATCTTCGCAAGGTAGAATTAATGAGTTATTCCCAGGCAGAAAAATATCCCTATCTAATTAGAAACATAGATGGTAGCCTATGAATAAGTTTTTTTTCAATTTCCTGTCATCTTTTTATTACTAAATTAATGAGTCAAATACTTTACAAACAAATTCAGGAATTTTACGATGCTTCTTCCAGTCTGTGGGAACAGATTTGGGGGGAACATATGCACCATGGTTATTATGGTGTAGATGGTAAACAGGTGAAAGAACGCCGTCAGGCACAAATTGATTTAATTGAAGAATTGTTAAAATGGGCTGATGTTAAGGGTGCGGAAAATATTCTTGATGTTGGCTGTGGGATTGGTGGTAGTTCTTTATACTTGGCTGAGAAGTTTGGGGCAAATGCTACGGGAATTACACTGAGTCCTGTACAAGCTGCTAGGGCTACTGAAAGGTCTTTGGCAATGAATTTGAGTCAAAAAACTAGATTCATGGTTGCCAATGCTCAGGAAATGCCTTTTGAGGATAATTCTTTTGATTTGGTCTGGTCACTGGAAAGCGGTGAACATATGCCAGATAAAACTAAGTTTTTGCAAGAGTGCTATCGCGTATTAAAGCCCGGTGGGACTTTGATTATGGTGACATGGTGTCATCGAAATACGGATAAGTCACCACTGACAGCAGATGAACAAAAGCACTTGGAGGATATTTACCGAGTCTATTGTTTGCCTTATGTTATTTCTTTAGCGGAGTATGAAGCGATCGCTTGGCAGTTACCATTGAATCATATTCGCACGGCTGATTGGTCAACCGCTGTTGCTCCTTTTTGGAATGTTGTCATTGATTCGGCATTTACACCCCAAGCATTTATCGGTTTATTAATGGCTGGTTGGACTACAATTCAGGGGGCATTATCTTTAGGTTTAATGCGTCGAGGTTATGAAACTGGATTGGTTCGGTTTGGATTATTACGCGGGACAAAATAAGTCCAATTCTGTTTAAAGATGTACTCAATTTAAGGATAAACGAACCACAGAGGCACAGAGGACACAGAGAAGAAAAAGATAAGGTTAGGAAATTCGGCGCAGTTTCATAAAGAAATGGTATAAGTTCAATTCCTTTAGGTGCTTACGAACAAAAAAGAGCAAAAAATGAATCAATTTTATAAACAAAGTTCTGCTATTTTTCCAGGAAGTTGGTTTTATTCTTTTTGGAAGTTTTCCCGTCCCCATACAATTATGGGAACAACTTTGAGTGTCTTGGGTTTATATTTAATTACCCTGGGTGTCACTTCAACAAATTTTTCTAGTTTGCATATTAGTCAGATTTTAGCAACATGGGTTGCTTGCATAAGTGGCAATATTTATATTGTTGGTTTGAATCAATTAGAAGATATTGACATTGATAAAATCAATAAACCTGATTTACCTCTAGCATCGGGGGAATTTACCAGAGGACAAGGACAATTAATTGTTATTATTGCTGGTATTGTCGCCTTAGCTTTAGCATGGCTAACTGGACCGTTTTTAATGAGCATGGTGACAATAAGTTTAGCAATTGGTACGGCTTATTCTTTACCACCAATTCGGTTAAAACAGTTTCCTTTTTGGGCTGCTTTGTGTATTTTTTCGGTGCGGGGAACAATTGTTAATTTAGGTTTGTTTCTGCATTTTAGTTGGGTATTGCAAAGAAGCCAAGGGATTCCGGGTGCAGTTTGGGCTTTAACTGTGTTTATCTTGGTATTTACATTTGCGATCGCTATCTTCAAAGATATTCCTGATATGGAAGGAGATAGATTTTACAATATCACAACTTTCACCCTCCAACTCGGACAACAAAAAGTATTTAATCTTGCACTTTGGGTATTAACAATCTGTTATCTCGGCATGATTTTAGTAGCGTTATTCCATCTTGCGGAAGTCAACACTATCTTCATCTTAATCACTCACACAGTAGCTTTAATTGTGATGTGGTGGCAAGGTGCAGGAGTTGATTTACAAGATAAACAAGCCATTACTAATTTCTATCAATTTATCTGGAAATTGTTTTTCATTGAATACCTAATTTTTCCCGTCTCTTGTTTATTAGCTTAATCTCATGTTAGAAACATTTCCTACTGCCAATATTATCGCCATTTCTGTAGTTATTTTTGGTCTTAGTATTCTTGGTTATTTGAGTATCAAAACATTGATTACTTCTAATTTATTTCAAAAAGGCATCAATTTTTATCAAGCCAAAGATTTTGAAAATGCCGAAATAGTTTTGAGAAAGGTTATTGCCATCAACTCTACCAATGATATGGTACGTTTGTTATTAGGAGATATTTTAAATCAGAAAGGACAAATTGCCGAAGCAAAAGCATTATTCTGTGAAGTAATTGATAGCAGTCCTAAAAATCCCGATGCTTATTTACGTTTAGCAAATATTCTCATGCAGGAACAACAGGAAGTAGAAGCTAAAGCTAATTTACTTCAAGCGAAAGAATTATTGCAGAAACAGCGTCAACCAGAAAGGGCGAAAAAGGTCAGCCTTTTGTTAGATAAAATGTCTAAGTAGGTGAACACAATAAAACCAAACTGTGTAAAGAAATGTAAAATCGCCTAAACCCTCTTCACTCTTGCCTCTTGCCTCTTGCCTTTTGCCTTGCCATAACGACAATTTTCAACGCCAACCTACTTAAACTGTGATTTTTTAACAACAAGATCCCCGACTTCTTAAAGAAGTCGGGGATCTGACTTATCTCCCCGTGTTTGCCCTTATACTTGTATTTGAAGAAATAGGCAGTAGGAAGAAATCCGGGTGTTCTGGTAAGATGAGTGAACCGTTTAATTGATTTTTCAGGAGTTAAAGAATGTCCATACCAGCAGATCCAGTGAAATTGATGAAGCAAGAAGTTGGCAAAGCAGCCGCCAATTTGGTAAAATCCGGTTCCATAGTTGGTTTGGGGACAGGTTCAACCACAGCTTACACCATTCAATATTTAGGAGAACGCCTCAAATCAGGTGAACTCAAAGATATTGTCGGTATCCCCACCTCATTTCAATCAGAAGTATTAGCAAAAGAGTATGGCGTTCCTCTCACCACTTTAGACGCTGTAGACCATATTGATATCGCTATAGACGGGGCAGATGAAGTAGATCCCCATAAAAACTTGATTAAGGGCGGTGGTGCTGCACATACCCGCGAAAAAGTTGTAGATTACCTAGCAAAGCAATTTATTGTTGTCGTTGATGGTGGTAAATTAGTAGCCCGCTTAGGTTCTAGTTTCGCTGTACCAGTTGAAGTTATCCCTATGGCTATTACCCCCGTTACAAATGCCATTAAAGCACTTGGTGGTAAGCCAGAACTACGCATGGGTGTGAGAAAAGCAGGACCTGTAATCACTGACCAAGGTAACATGGTTTTAGATGTCACCTTCGATAGCATTGATGACCCTGTAAACTTGGAAAAAACACTGAATAATATCCCCGGTGTTCTGGAAAATGGCATTTTCGTCAATTGTGCAGATGTCGTTCTTGTAGGTGAAGTTATTGATGGTAAACCTGTAGTTAGACAACTTTAGCTTAAACAGTAGAAGCCTCTCACCTCCCTATCGGGTAGGTGATGAGAAATAAATTATCCTGATTAACGAACCACGGAGGCGCAGAGGACACAGAGGAATAAGGGTTTGAGAGATTTTTGCGTTAGGTGGTTTATCGGTTGTCAAGAAATTGCTTCCTTTCACTCGCAATGACAACTCATGCAGCACAGGTTTATTAGAGATTTCCAATCAAAAAAAATATCCCAAAATTTCTTGTGGTGCGGGACGAATTGCCCGCTAATCATCAAGGACGGGCAAGGATGCCCATCCCACAAAATTGGATCATTTTTTTGTGGAGTTCTCTTAGCCCTCTCATCGCTTGCGGGGAGGGCGTTGGGTGTGGGGTTCTTGTTCCGGGTTTGATGACAATTTGCTGTAAATTACTAGTTAGGAAAAAGGAGACAAGAGGAAGAAAAGGAACTCTAATTGAAAGTTCCCGTCAATCGGAACGTAGGGATTTGAACCCTAGACCTCCACTACCCCAAAGTGGCGCGCTACCAAGCTGCGCTACGTCCCGTAAATGTGAACTTGAGATTTTAGACTTTTGGCGTGGGGATGATTCCAAATGTGCGAATCTAAAATTAATTAAGTCACTCTCCTGAATATATCACAAGATCAAGAAAAATAGCAAGGGGTGATTCAAAAAACTTTTAACATTCCGACGGCTGGCAACAATTCAGCTACGGCTGAAGCCTCCCATTTACCTTCTGTCCCCCGTCCTGTATTGAGGATGAAGCGCAGATTGTAGGCATGAGCATAACCTTCCACCTCCATCCATAATAAATCACTTTCGGCTTCACAGGCAATTTTTTCCTCATCCATTAATTCTGTAGCTAGATGCTTCATGGTATCTGCAAGCTGATTAAATAGACGACAAAATTCGTTTAATTCTGCTTCGGTTAATTCTATCGCCCAATCTTCTGTGCCGACTAAGCCTTTAAATTCTGGTGCATCTGGATTCCAGCCTATGCGCCAACCAGTGCCGCTTTTGATGACTCGTTCCATACTGATTTATGCTCAAACTGCTGCTATTAATTGTGAAAATTATACCAGTTGGCTTTACCGATGGCGATAGATAGCAAGCCGATACAGTTAGTCTTTCACAATCTTAAATCTAAAATGCTATAATTTTTCAGCGATCGCCTTAGGATCTTGGCAAACATAATTTTGTAAACATTCCTAATTGGCATACTTTCCGGTTAGGATAGTATATCCGTTCTATTAAAACTCCTGTCCAGTAATTTTGGAAAATCCTATACTTAGAGGCAAAAATGGCAGCTAATACTGAGACTTCTGGCAAGCAAAAAGCGTTAAATATCGTACTTGGACAAATTGAGCGCAGTTTCGGAAAGGGAGCAATTATGCGCTTAGGTGATGCCACCCGGATGAAGGTAGAAACAATATCCACCGGGGCGCTCACTCTAGATTTAGCCTTGGGTGGTGGTTTACCCAAAGGACGGGTAATCGAAATCTACGGACCAGAAAGTTCTGGTAAAACTACTATTGCCCTCCATGCCCTCGCAGAAGTGCAAAGAAATGGTGGTATAGCGGCATTTGTAGACGCTGAACACGCATTAGACCCCACCTACGCCGCTGCATTGGGTGTAGATATTGATAACTTACTTGTTTCTCAACCAGACAATGGTGAATCAGCATTAGAAATAGTTGATCAACTTGTGCGTTCTGCGGCTGTTGATATCGTTGTCATTGACTCCGTTGCTGCTTTAGTCCCCCGCGCCGAAATTGAAGGGGATATGGGGGATATTCACGTAGGTTTACAAGCTCGGTTAATGAGCCAAGCTTTACGGAAAATCACTGGTAATATTGGTAAATCTGGATGCACGGTTCTTTTTATTAACCAGTTACGGCAAAAAATCGGTGTCACCTATGGTAGTCCTGAAACGACAACGGGTGGTAACGCGCTCAAATTTTACGCTTCTGTGCGCTTGGATATTCGCAGAATTCAAACTTTGAAAAAAGGAACTGATGAATTTGGCAACCGTGTCAAAGTCAAAGTAGCTAAAAATAAAGTGGCACCACCTTTTAGAATTGCCGAATTTGACATTATCTTTGGTAAGGGTGTTTCTACCATTGGTTGTTTAGTGGATATAGCTGAAGAAACTGGTGTTCTTTTGCGTAAAGGTGCTTGGTATAGCTACAGTGGTGAAAACATTTCCCAAGGTAGAGATAACGCGATTAAGTATTTAGAAGAAAAACCAGAATTTGCTGCCAAAATTAAAGAACAGGTTCTGGAAAAACTCGATAAAGGGGCTGTAGTTTCTGCTAATTCTGTAGTTCAACCCCATGATGTTGAGGAGGAAGAAGAGATTGAGTTAGAAGAGGAATAAACAATATTAGGGACAATTCAATAAGTTGTCCCTACGCCTTTTTTAAGTTTATTCAAGTTTGAAAATATATTCAGAGGCTTCAATTAGTCTAGTACAGCATGGCGTAAATAAGCCAACCATTCTCAATCGCTAAAGAGCTTATGACCTATTATTTTTGACTTTTGACTTTTGACTTTTGACTTCCGCCTTGCGGTGCTAGTACAGCAGGGCGCAAATAAACCAACCATTTTTAATAGCCATTACGGGTTGGGGTAAATAAATTTCATGCTGTTATTGATGAATCGTTTTTGGGCGCAGACCCTGCGCCCCTACTTTCTGAATTTTTCATGGTCAGAATCTATTAGTACAGCTTGGCGTAAATAAGATGACTATTAAAAGATCCGAAAATTTGATTGCTTACAAGGCTTGAAAATGGTTCATTCACTTACGCCGCACGGTACTAGAAACTTTCTTAGTATAGAAGGTCTTATGATTTATTTTTTGGAGTTCCCTTAACAGCTTTTAATTACAGCCAATAATTCACTGGGATGATGAATTAAAAAATCTGGATTTTGTTTGCTGAGGGCTTCGGAAGAATTAAAACCCCAACTGACAGCAATAACTTTAATATTGGCTTTTTTAGCAGATTCTATGTCTCTAGTTTCATCACCGACATAAATTACTGCTTCAGGTTTGAAATGTTTTTGTCGCAACACATTATTAATAATTGTGGTTTTACCAAAAATAGTTACTCCTGAATAAATAAAGTCAAACAAATAATCTAAGTTATGACATTTAAGAAATTGATTGACGTTTTCTTGAGAGTTAGAGGTAATAATTCCCAGTTGATAACCTTGATTGTGGAGTTCTATTAATGCGGTATTAATTCCCTCAATAGGTTTTAATTCTGGGATTTTGTGTTTTAATTCTCCTTTTACTTTTTTAACCATAAAAGGAATTTTGAATAGGGAAACACCAGAATATTTAATAATTTCTTTGGCTGTTAAATTTCTCAATAGGACTAGTTCTTGCGAATTAATCGGCACATATCCAAATTCCAAGGCTAAACGATTGGCAATAGTTACAAGAGCATCTACTGTATCAGCAATCGTCCCATCGAAATCAAAAATTATTACTTTCTGGGTCATTATTATGCCTGGATTTATCAAGATTAGCGCGAGCATTACGTCGTAACATTTCTGGTTTAATGCGTCGCAAGGCTGATGCTGTGAATCTTTTATCCCACTCCTCGTTTGATATTTGGGCTAATTCTACCAGCTTTGGGGCTAAGTTTCCAGGATAGGGTTGAAAATCCTTGACATTAGTTGCTTGAGCAAATCGCTGATTCCAAGGACAAATATCTTGACAAATATCACAACCTGCTACCCATCCTTGTAAATTGGGTGTGATGTCTGCGGGGAGTTCTTCGGCGCGGTTTTCAATGGTATGATAGGCAATGCAGCGATTAGCATCCACGATAAAGGGTTCGGTAATTGCACCTGTCGGACAGGCTTGCAAACAACGAGTACAGGTGCCACAATGTTGGGTAGATGGGCGATCGCTTTCTAGTTGCAGATTGGTTAATATTTCTGCCAAGAACACCCAAGAACCGTATTTTCTGGTAATCACATTCCCGTTTTTAGCAATCCAACCAATGCCGGCTTTTTGCGCCCAGACTTTATCTTGAACTGGCCCTGTATCTGCATAATAACGGGCTTTGACATTTTCGCCCAGGGATTCTAGCCAATTGGCTAGTTCTTTGAGCTTTTTGTGGATGACTTTATGATAATCTCGACCCCAGGCATAACGGGAAATTTTGCCATATTCATCCCCCTGGGGACGTTGATGGGGGGTATAATAATTTAAGGCTACAGATATGAGCGATCGCACTTCTGGCATCACTAAATTAATATCCTCACGCTTGGGATTTTTCATCCATTCCATGTCAGCGTGATAACCCATTTTTAACCAAGCTTGCAATTTTTCTGTCTCTGTCTTCTCTAAATCACCGACAGCAGCAATCCCTACTTCGTGAAATCCCAATTCTTTGGCTTTTGCTTTGACTGCTGCGCTGTCTATTGAGATATATTCATTCATTTTTAACTATTATTGATTTTATGACGATGGTAATATTTTGAGTGGGTTATCTATTGTTAACCCACTATTTTAACTGATTTCAATAACTTCTTACTCAAAATTCTCTTTAAGAATCTTCTGGAAACACCCATTTTGGGGGTTCTGTCATTTTTTTCCGCAATCTTTCTTCAGCTATTTCTAGCATTTTGTCTAAAGAAGTTTCTTCGATGAATTTTGAAGCTGATTCTCGATACTCAATATTGGGACATTGATCACCTAAAACACACCCGTTGATACAGGCTTCAGCACAGTTAATTTTTTGTTCCACCATCAATTCCTCTCTAATGTGGGTGTTTTTATTTTGTAAATAAATTTTACAACAACACTTGGTAAGTGTAATTCGGGTGCGTCTTTCCAGTAACTCTTTCATCACGCTTTTAAAGTTGGGGGATAAGTGCTGCACCACTATCAGCATAGCACGCATATAATCAATACTTTTAAGGTTCAGAGTTACATATCTTGATAACGTATCCCATGTTGGGGGATATTAGTAGCTAACCTATATAATTAGTGTTGGTTTGTAATTTTAACTTGTGATGACTCTACCTAACTGGATTACTTTTTCTCGACTGCTGGGAATACCTTTTTTACTTTATGGTTTATATAATCCCACAAATGAAGCCAAATGGATATGTTTAACTATATTTTTAATTGCGGCTTTAACTGATTGGTTAGATGGATATTTAGCCAGAAAACTCAACCAAATTAGCGAATTAGGTAAATTTCTTGATCCTTTAGTAGATAAATTATTGGTACTTGCACCATTATTAGTATTAGTAGAATTAGGAAAAATCCCAGCTTGGGCAGTGTTCATAATTTTAGCACGGGAATTAGCGATCGCAGGTTGGCGAGTTAATCAAACCACCATCACCGGGGCAAATATTTGGGGTAAACTGAAAACAGTTAGTCAAATAATTGCCATATCTTTACTAATTGCCCCCTTATCACCAACTTGGCAAATTCCGGTTTTAATTACCTTTTGGATATCTGTAATATTGACAATTGTTTCAGGAGTCATTTATCTAATTCCTCAAAAAATTAGCGAGTAAAATCAAAGTAGAGCAAATTAAATGTCGAAGATAAGTAGGTTGGCGTTAAAAATTGTCGTTGGGGCAAGGGAACAGGGAACAGGGAACAGGATAAAATAAAAGTAAGTAGGTTAGCATTGGAAATCGTCGTTATGGCAAGGCAAGAGGCAATCATGCAAGAGGCAAGAGTGAAGAGGGTTTGGGCGATTTTACTTTTCTTTACACAGATTGGTTTTATTGTGTTCACCTACTTATTACCCATTACCAATTATAAAGAAAATGATTGCCGCTAAAGACAACAACCCCCACCTAACCCCCGAAGAATACTTTGCATGGGAAGAACAGCAACTAGAAAAACATGAATATATCAACAGTCAAGTTTACGCCATGAGCGGCGGTAGCATCAATCATGGTCGTATCGCCATCCGCTTTACTGTCATGTTTGACAGCCACCTAGAAAATACAGGCTGTATCACTGGAAATTCTGATATCAAAGTTAAGATTGTCGGCACTAATAACTACACCTACCCAGATGTTAGCGTCACCTGCGACGAACGGGACAAAATCAGCACCCAATATATTACCTACCCCTGCTTAATTGTTGAAGTTCTTTCCAAAAGTACCGAAGCCTATGACAGAGGTGGTAAATTTAGAATGTATCAAAATAACCCAGCTTTAATAGATTATCTGCTAGTCAGTTCCACCAGTATGGAAATTGACATTTATCACAAAAATGATGCAGGAGACTGGTTAATTATCAACTACAAACCAGGTGACACCATCCAACTTAAAAGCATTAATCTTAACTTTCCCCTTGAACAAATCTATCGCGGTTTAAATCTTGAACCAGAGAATGGGGAATAACAAAAGCATTACCTACTATCTATAGGACTCTAATCACAGAGCCAAAATTAGACCGAGAATTTTTTGAAAATCCCCACCGAATTTCTCTAATTGTAGATTGGATTATTGCCAACCATCACCGTAAAACCCACGACATAAAATTTTTTCCGACACCAACGCTAAGGAAGAAATTTTTATTGAACCCTACGAATATTACATTGAGAAATTTAATGTCGGGGTACAAGAACTCAGAGCGATCGCCACTATTCCCAACGATGTCAATAAACTAATTAGTGAAGAGGAGCAAGTTGAGTTTGTTAAAGCCTTTCGTAATCTTATCCGCCTATTGAATGTTAGTAAATCATTTACTGAGTTTAGTTTTTCCGACTTAAATCTGGATGAACAAACCTTTGAAGATTATAAAAGCAAATATCTGGACATCTATGACAAAACGCGACCCAAACCCGATAAAGAAAAGGAATCTATGCTTGAGGAAGTTGATTTTGAATTAGAACTGATCCACAGAGATGAAATTAATGTTACTTATATTCTTGAGCTTTTGGGCAAACTCCAGCGCGACAATGATGCTACGCAGGAAGATTACCAAAATCAGAAAGCCTATATCCTTGAGATAATCTTCAGTATCTGCGGAATGTGGGATACAAACAAGTCTGTGCTGCTTTTTATGATGCACGACGTGAGCTTGGTTTGTAAGGAATGTGAATTAAATAAGGTGCAAAAGTAGGGTGTGTTAGCGACAGCGTAACGCACCATTCCAGGTTACATCAGAATTGCAGGTTATTAAATTTGCGTTCCTAAGCTGTTATAGTTTCACCTGCTAGCTTCAAAAACTAAACCCATGACTTCGCTGGACTAAATCGTAAGCATAAGCTTACCATCTCGGCAAAGACATGGGTAAAGTCACAAAGACGTAATTAGTCAGAGATAACGGATAAAATGGGCAGTACCAGACTCGAACTGATGACATCCTGCTTGTAAGGCAGGCGCTCTACCAACTGAGCTAACCGCCCGTTTCTTTCACTTAATCAATATAGCATAGCCTTTCTAAATTTTGCAAGTCTTTTGAGAAAAATTTTTTTGCTGGATGGAAAAGGCTGATGGGAATGGAATTGAGCTATACTGACTCAGGATTTCACTTTTAATTTTATATTTTTAATTTTCCGAAGATGCCCTCTGGTCAAACGCACGATCGCATTACTATTTGGTCTATGCCTGTGGTCGCGGGTGTAACGCTAATTTCCACTCACAGCAGTAATATGACTTTGTTGGTGGCGGGTGGGTTTATGTTTGGGGGGCTGATGTTTGGTCCTGATTTAGATATTTACTCCCGTCAATTTCAGCGGTGGGGTTTTCTGCGGTGGATTTGGCTACCTTATCAAAAAAGTCTGCGACATCGCTCTTTTTTATCTCACGGTCCGATTATTGGCACAACTTTACGGGTGGTGTATCTGACGACTTTTTTGGCGTTGGTGGCGATTGTGGTTGTGATGATTTTCACCAAGTTGGGAAATGTGGCTTGGAATTGGGGAGAACTGTGGGGGACTGTGGGGAAGACCATCTATATGTATTATCGAGAATTTTTTGCCCTCTTTGTCGGCTGTGAACTCGGTGCAATGAGCCATTCTTGCAGTGATTGGACTGTTTCTGGTTATAAGCGCTTTCAAAAACAGGGTATTCAAGGTTTACTCCCTCGTGGCAAAATTAAGAAACGTAAAGTTAGCCCCGGTCGTCGCAGTGTCAAAAAGCGGTAAAAAGATGGAAATTAATCAGACTTTAGAGGCGTTACAAGAGTTAATAAATGTGGTGGCGAAATTGCGATCGCCTGATGGTTGTCCTTGGGATTTAGCACAAACCCCATCAAGTCTAACTCCCTATGTAATTGAAGAGGCTTATGAGGTAGTAGACGCGATTCAAACTGGGGATAAACAGGCTATTGCTGAAGAATTAGGTGATTTATTATTACAAGTAGTATTACAGGCGCAAATTGCCCGTGAAGCGGGTGATTTTTCTCTGCAAGAAATCGCTGAGGGTATTTCTCAAAAGTTAATACGTCGTCATCCTCATGTATTTGCTGATGTGACTGTGGCAAATATGGAAGAGGTACACAAAAATTGGGAAACCATCAAAGCAGCGGAAAAAGGAGAAACTGTAGAAGAGCAAAAACTCAGTGATAAATTGAATCGTTATCGTCGCAGTCTTCCGCCATTAAATGCAGCTATGAAGATATCTGAAAAGGCGGCTAAGGTTGGTTTTGAGTGGAATAATGTAGATGAAGTTTGGGGCAAATTTCATGAAGAGTTAGGGGAATTTCAACAAGCTTTAGCTGAGGAAACCAAAGAAAGACAAGAATCCGAATTAGGTGATTTACTATTTGCCATTATTCAAATTGCCAGATGGCATAAACTTGATCCTAGTGCGGGTTTACAAGGGACAAGTCAGCGATTTATTCAAAGGTTACAAAAAATGGAGGATGTGATTGAACGTCCGTTGACAGATTATAGTTTAGAAGAATTAGATGCCCTGTGGCAAAAGGCTAAAGCCCAACTTGGTCACTAGGTGCTAAATAGCAATTGGTGATATAAAAGAAGGTTTTTTAGGTTGCCAAGTATAG
>NZ_VILC01000034.1:0-19302 GCF_009712065.1 Aphanizomenon sp. UHCC 0183
CATCAACAAGACACCCCAAAAATCCTCAAAGTCCTCAAAGAAGAATTAACAAATGATAGTAAAGCCTTAGCACTATTTCAACAAGAAGCCAACGTTTTACAACAACTGAATCATCCTGGTATTCCGCAAACAGAAGGTTATTTTCCCTATCAAACCAGAAATAATCTCATCTTGCATTGTATGGTGATGGAAAAAATTGAAGGCCCAAATTTAGAACAATGGTTAAAACAACAACAAAACCGTCCCATTTCTGAAGCCCAAGCCATAGTCTGGTTAAAACAACTATTAGAAATATTAGATTTAGTTCATAACCAACAATACCTACATAGAGATATTAAACCATCAAATATCATGATTCGTCCAGATGGACAATTAGTATTAATTGACTTTGGTACAGCCAGAGAAATTACCAGAACCTATTTAGCCAATGGTGGAGGAATGACAGCAATTTCATCATCAGGTTATAGTCCCCCAGAACAAATGCAAGGACAAGCCATACCTGCATCAGATTTCTTTGCTTTAGGACGGACATTTGTATTTTTATTAACGGGATTTCCCCCCGAACAATTGTATGATCCTCATTTAGATGTTTTACAATGGCGACATCATGCCAATCATATTTCTCCATTATTATTAGATTTCATTGATTGGTTAATGTCAATGGCAGTCAATCAACGTCCTAGCAATGCTGAAGAAATTTCTAGAAGATTAGCAGAAATTGAAGATAACCTCACAAGAAATACCTCCGCAACCGTGAATATTGGCGGGTTAGGAAAAACAGAAATAATTAATAACCCAACTACCAATAATACCGTTATTACCCCGCAAAAACAACCTGAAAAATTACCATTATTATCCTGGTTTGCAGCTTTAATAGTTTCTTTATTACTACTTTGGTGGGTATCATTAGCATTTAGAAATACCAAATTTGCGGCTTTACCTCCTGACTATGGACAAGCACCAGTTAAACAAGGCAAAGTTGATTATTTTCCCTATGAAGAAGGAAAAGATAGTCAAGGGAGAGTTGCCGAATTTAATATTGCGGTTTTATCAGTGGAATATAAATGGCAATTAGGCAGTACATATCAAATTAAATATAATGATCAAACTATTACCCTTGATTCCTTAAAATCTAATTTAGAACAAGAAGGAATTCAGAAAATCATGGAAAATCCCAGTGAGATTATTTCCGTAGGAACAGCTTCTTGCGAAGGTGATATTACCGCCGAACAAAGTCGCGCCTTAGAACGTTCTAAACAAATCCAATTATTAGGAAAAAAGATATTTAGTAGTACATCCAGTGTTAAAGGTTATCGCTTATTGAATTTGGGACAGTTTCAGAGAAAAGATTGTCAAGTAAGCCTTGATTCAACAGCTTATCAACGCAGTATTATTATCATTGGTGTCAAAAAACAAGCTGAAGGGGTAATATTAGATGAAGCCTTAAGAGATAGATTAGAGAAAAAGCCTTTCGCTGATTTTAAATTAGAGGATTATTCTCTCGGTTCAATAGATAAATTTAAAACAGTACCTAGTAATTTATAGTAATTATCTATTGCTCACGAGGGAATAAGATAAAATTCTCTTATTTAACTCTTATTTAAATAGAGAACTCTCTAGTTCCCATGCTCCGCGTGGGAATACAGTTAAGAGGCTCTGCCTCAATTATAAGGGACTTCCAAATAAAAAAATACTCAACCACCTAACGCAAAAATCTCTCAAACCCTTATTCCTCTGTGTCCTCTGCGCCTCTGTGGTTCGTTAATCAGGATAATTTATTTCTTGGAAGTCCCTAACTGGAGGTAGAACCTCTAAAATGGCATTCCCAGTCAGAGACTGGGAACGAGGGAATAAGATAAAATTCCCTTATTTAACTCTTATTTAAATAGAGAACCCTCTAGTTCCCATGCTCCGCGTGGGAATGCAGTTAAGAGGTTCTGCCTCAATTATAACTGGAGGTAGAACCTCTAAAATGGCATTCCCAGTCAGAGACTGGGAACGAGAAACGAGAATTGTGGAGATTGGGAAGGGGGGACTAGCTAGAAGCCCTGACTACAATATTGTTCTAGAATTACAATTAACTTTGTTCTCTTATTTTACCCAATCCGTGACTACTACTCCTCTCTCTCCTCATTTCTCACAAACGGCTTCAGTACCTGATACTCTAGGACGTTTTGGCCGCTTTGGTGGTAAGTATGTTCCTGAAACTTTGATGCCGGCGTTGGCTGAATTAGAAGCAGCATATCAGAAGTATCGCCATGAATCGGCTTTTCAAGCTGAATTACAAGGTTTATTGAAAGATTATGTCGGACGGGCTACTCCTTTGTACTTTGCTGAAAGGCTGACTGCTAATTATGCTCGTCCTGATGGTACAGGGGCGCAAATCTACTTGAAGCGGGAAGATTTGAACCATACTGGCGCACATAAGATTAATAATGCTCTCGGTCAGGTATTATTAGCCAAGCGCATGGGTAAACGGCGGATTATTGCGGAAACTGGTGCAGGACAACATGGTGTAGCAACGGCGACTGTTTGCGCTCGGTTTGGTTTGGAATGTATTATTTACATGGGTGTTCACGACATGGAACGCCAATCTTTAAATGTGTTCAGAATGCGGCTGATGGGGGCGGAAGTTCGTCCGGTGTCTGCGGGGACGGGAACTCTCAAAGATGCCACTTCTGAAGCCATCCGGGACTGGGTAACGAATGTGGAAACGACCCATTACATCCTGGGTTCTGTGGCTGGTCCCCATCCTTACCCGATGATGGTTCGGGATTTTCATGCGGTGATTGGTGAGGAAACTCGCGCTCAAGCGATGGAAAAATGGGGTGGGTTGCCTGATATTCTGGTGGCTTGTGTGGGTGGTGGT
Source organism: Aphanizomenon sp. UHCC 0183 (assembly GCF_009712065.1). Lineage (NCBI taxonomy): Bacteria > Bacillati > Cyanobacteriota > Cyanophyceae > Nostocales > Aphanizomenonaceae > Aphanizomenon > Aphanizomenon sp. UHCC 0183. Next base: position 2,870 of record NZ_VILC01000034.1, read on the forward strand.
TCTAATGCTATGGGACTATTTCACGAGTTTGTGAAAGAATCGTCTGTGCGGTTAATTGGGGTGGAGGCTGCTGGTGAGGGTGTGGATACTGGCAAACACGCAGCTACTCTGACAAAGGGACAGGTTGGTGTGTTACATGGTTCGATGAGTTATCTTTTGCAGGATGATGATGGACAGGTGATTGAACCCCATTCTATTAGTGCTGGGTTGGATTATCCTGGTGTTGGTCCTGAACACAGTTATATGAAGGATATTGGCAGGGCTGAATATTACAGTGTAACGGATGCTGAGGCTTTGGAGGCGTTCCAACGGTTGTCGAAGTTGGAGGGTATTATACCAGCTTTGGAAACTTCTCATGCGATCGCTTACCTGGAAACTCTCTGTCCTCAACTTGCTGGTAGTCCTAAGCTCATTATCAACTGTTCTGGGCGCGGCGATAAGGATGTGCAAACGGCGGCTAAGTTCTTAATTCACTAATTATACCCAACACGGCTTAATTATTTGATTCACAAGGTAGGGGTTTAGCTCATGCTCATTGGTGTCAAATTAACGTAAAACCTCTATCCCGCAAAGAACTCAAGTCATCTCATTCCCAGTCTCTGACTGGGAATGAGATGTGGTAGGGATTTGAGCTTAAGTTGACACCAATGGCTCATGCTTTACCCCTACTGCTATTCCTACCTTGATCTAATTCTTCCTCCTGACTCCTGCTACAAGTTTTTGTCAAAAATAATTGATTAATAAAAATAGTATCTATGACATCTATCATTGGATACTATTTATTACTAATGATTTTGATTAATAATGTAGTGTAAATAACATCTATTAGTTTTATAGTCATGAGTGAGATATGACTGCTTTGAATTGTGAAAATTTGATGATTCTTTAGTTTATATTCGGCAAATAGTATCCTGGTAAGTATTCTGATAATCAGAAGATAGGGTATATATCCAGTAAATCCATACATTACTTAGCTTAAAAATCTATGTTACGACAAACTGCTTTTGGCATCGCTTTAAGTACGCTTGTCATCGCTAGTGGCTATATGACTGCTGCGAATCCAGATAATAGTTCTGCTAAACAAACTGGCGGATATCAGCCTTCATCACTGGTGACAAGTCAAGCCAAAATATCTAATCTTGGGTTTGAAACTACTAATTTAGAGAAATCGGTTTTTACTCAAATTAATCAATATCGGGCAAAACGCGGGCTAAAACAACTAAATTTAAGCGAAAAAATCAGTCAGCAAGCCAGGATTCACAGTCAAAATATGGCGACGGGTGAAGTTCCTTTTAGCCATCAAGGATTTGAACAGCGGGTGATGGCGATTCCTCTTAAATACACTAGTGCGGCAGAAAATGTGGCTTATAATACTGGATATAGCAATCCTGCCAATGAGGCGGTTTCTGGTTGGTTAAAAAGTCCCGGTCATCTGAAGAATCTTCAGGGTAAATATAATTTAACTGGGGTTGGTGTGGCTACTAATCAGAAGGGGGAAGTGTATTTAACGCAAATATTTTTGAATGCTAATAAGTAGGGGTTGCTGATGGGGTAGGAGTCAGGCGGAAGAAAGAAATTTTGGGTCATGTTGTCTGGCAAAATAAAGATAATTTATATTTGATAAGTTCATGACATTACAAGATTTTCAGGTTAGCGATCGCGACTTAAGTGATGAAATTCTGGCTGAGTATTTAAGATATCCGGCGATCGCTGTTGATACGGAAACGATGGGACTTTTACCTGGGCGCGATCGCTTATGTCTAGTTCAACTCTGCAACCCGGAAGGACAAGTCACAGCCATTCGGATCTCTAGAGGACAAACGGTAGCACCAAATTTGAAAGTTTTAATGGAAGCAACTGATATTGTCAAGGTTTTCCACTTTGCCAGATTTGATGTTGCTACTTTACGGCAGAATTTAGATATTATTGTACAGCCCATTTTTTGTACTAAAATTGCTAGTAAGTTAGCTAGAACTTATACAAATCGTCATGGTTTAAAAGATGTGGTTTTAGAGTTGGAAAAAGTGGAATTAGACAAAAGTTCCCAATGTTCTGATTGGGGTAATGCTAGTAATTTATCTGATGCACAATTAAGTTATGCGGCTAATGATGTCCGTTATTTGTTAAGTGTACGAGAAAAGCTTACAACTATGTTAGAACGGGAAGAACGTTCGCAAGTTGCCCAAGAATGTTTTCAAGTTTTACCCACAATAGTTACTTTAGATTTATTACAATTCAAGGATTTATTTGAACATTGATAAGTAGGTTGGCGTTGAAAATTGTCGTTATAGCAAGGCAAGAGGCAAGAGGCAAGAGGCAAGAGGCAAGAGGCAAGAGTAAAGAAGTTTTCAGCGATTTTACGTTTCTTTACACAGTTTGGTTTTAGGGACTTCCAAATAAAAAAATACTCAACCACCTAACGCAAAAATCTCTCAAACCCTTATTCCTCTGTGTCCTCTGCGCCTCTGTGGTTCGTTAATCAGGATAATTTATTTCTTGGAAGTCCCTTATTGTGTTCACCTACTTACAGCAGGAGTCACCATTATTCCTCAAATTACCCCACCCTAACCCTCCCCGATGCTTTGGGGAGGGGACTGATTTTTCCGGTTTCCCCCAAAGCATCGGGGGGATTAAGGGGGATAATTTAACTTGTGTGTACACGATAGCCTTTATAAGGGAAGGGTAGAACATTTGATACAGCAATTATGACTTTTCAAACACCCTCTTAGAGTTATCCAATTTAAAAAGTATCCCAAATTTTCTTGTGGTGCGGGCATCCTGCCCGCTAACTATACAAGAACGTTTTAGAGAACTCCACAAAAAGAAATGCCCAATGTCACGCTGTTCGCGCAGCGTGCCAGAGGCATTACGAAACGAAGTGTAGTGAAGAATCTCTTGAGATGTTTCGTTTCGCTATGGCTAACGCCACGCTCCGCGAACGCTACATTCAGCATGACAAAACAGGATCATTTATTTTGTGGCTTACTCTTAGTAAAAAGCTACATCCAAAATTGATATGCGGAACCCGGGACTTGAACCCGGAAGCCCGTGAAGGCACTAGAACCTGAATCTAGCGCGTCTGCCAATTCCGCCAGTTCCGCAGGGATTGAATCTTATTAACAGTTTATCATTATTGCCTAATTTTTTTGATTTGTCAAGAAAAGATTTGCCAGAATAAAGATGGAACAATTTTAAAATTTTGTTCACATCTAGCCAATCCCCATTTTTCCAATCAAGCTGGCATACTGCATGATAGAATCTAACGACTTTATGGCATTTGACAACTTTAGAGAAAACTCTTCTTTGCTTTTAGCTAGAGGATAATCAACTTAGAATCAAAAGCAACATCAAACCTTTATAATTACGTACTTTTGGAGGTAGGCTTATTAATTCTTCTAGCAGCTTACCAGATGCCAAGTCTTCACTGGCAACAGACTCCTCAGTCTTGCAAATCAGTGGAGGGCATCCTTTGGGGGGTCATGTAAAAATTAGCGGAGCTAAGAATTCCGCCCTGGTAATCATGGCTGGAACATTCCTCTGTTCCGGTGATTGTCGCATTCGCAACGTTCCCTTATTAGCGGACGTAGAACGGATGGGACAAGTTTTATCAGCTTTAGGATTACGTTTAAATAGAGAAGGGGACATTTTAGATGTTGATGCGCGAGAAATTACTACATCTAAAGCCCCTTATGAACTAGTTACCCAACTGCGAGCCAGTTTCTTTGCCATTGGTCCAATTTTAGCTCGATTAGGAGTAGCACAAATGCCCTTACCAGGGGGTTGTGCCATTGGTGCTAGACCGGTAGATTTGCACGTCAGAGGACTGCAAGCAATGGGCGCAGAAGTGTTAATTGAACACGGTATTTGCAATGCTCATGTTCCTGGGAATAATGGCAGATTAACAGGAGCAAAAATCTATTTAGATACTCCCAGTGTTGGTGCGACAGAAACCTTGATGATGGCTGCTACCCTAGCAGATGGAGAAACCATCATTGATAATGCTGCCAGAGAGCCAGAAGTAGTTGATTTAGCTAACTTCTGTAACTCAATGGGAGCAAAAATTCAAGGTGCAGGAACAAGTACAATTACGATAGTTGGTGTACCTAAATTACACTCTACTGATTATACTATTATTCCTGACCGCATTGAAGCAGGAACATTATTAATTGCTGGTGCAATTACCCGTTCTGAACTACTTCTATCTCCTGTTGTACCAGATCATTTAATCCCCGTTATTGCCAAGTTACAGGAGATTGGTGTATCTATTATTGAGGAAGGGAAAGATTGCTTACGGATTTTGCCAGCGAAAACTCTCAAAGCTATAAATATTGATACCTTGCCCCATCCTGGCTTTCCTACGGATATGCAAGCACCTTTCATGGCTTTACTAACTGTAGCTGAAGGTGACAGTATCATTAACGAATCAGTCTTTGAAAATCGCTTGCGTCATGCTTCTGAGTTAAATCGTCTGGGCGCAGATATCCGTGTTAAAGGTAATACTGCTTTTGTTCGGGGAGTGCCAGTGTTATCGGGCGCACCAGTCATAGGCACGGATTTAAGAGCTTCCGCAGCTTTAGTCATAGCCGGATTAGCAGCGACGGGAACAACCATTGTTCAAGGATTACACCACTTAGATCGAGGCTATGATCGCCTGGATCTGAAGTTACAGCAATTAGGAGCGAAAATTCTGCGCGTAAATGAAGCATCGAAAGATGTAGATTTACTTGCTAATAACACTATTACCCCACCCTCAGTTTCTATCTAAGGTTTGAGTATTTTGTCTTTGTGAACTTGATGGCGATTATTTTTATTTATTAATAATTTTCGCCATTAACTTTCTGAAAATCCAATTAATCTGTACAATTATTAAGTAAATTTTATAAAAACTAAACATGATTGGGGTAGCAGTTGTTGGTACGGGATTTGGTCAAAAAGTTCATATTCCTACATTTCAAGCACATCATAATACTAAAATCGTTGCTGTTTATCATCGAGATATTAATAAAGCAAGAACTATTGCTGCCAGTCATAATATCCCCTATGCAAGCGCTAATTTAGCAGAAATTCTAGCTTTACCCACAGTTGAAGCTGTCAGCATTTCCACACCGCCATTTTTGCATTATGAAATGGCTAAACAGGTTTTGCAAGCTGGTAAACATCTCTTGTTAGAAAAACCTATAACTTTAAATGTCACTGAAGCTAAAGAATTGTATCAGTTAGCAAAGAGTCAAGATGTAATTGCAACTGTAGATTTTGAATTTCGGTTTGTTCCAGAATGGCAATTTTTCGCTCAACTTCTGGCTGCAAATTATGTGGGGAATATCCGATTAATTAAAATTGATTGGTTGGGTTCTTCTCGCGCTGATACTTCTCGTCCTTGGAATTGGTATTCTAGTAAAGAAAAAGGTGGAGGTGCTTTAGGTTCTTTAGGTTCTCATGCTTTCGATTATATTAATTGGTTATTCGGTTCAGTTGGTAAATTAAATGCTCATTTAACTACTGCTATTTCGGAAAGAGTGAACCCTGAAAATGGAGAATTACAAGCCGTTGATACTGATGATACTTGTTTATTATCTTTGGAATTAGTAAATGGTACACCTTGTCAAGTTTCTATTAGTGCAGTTGTTCATGCAGCAAGAACTCATTGGATAGAAGTATATGGAGATAAGGGAACTTTGGTTTTAGGTAGCAAGAATCAAAAAGACTATATTCATGGTTTTCAAATTTGGGGTTCTCAACCGGGTGAATCTTTAAAAGAAATAGCAGTTCCGCAACAATTTCTCTTTCCTCAAAATTATCATGATGGGCGAATTTGTGCTTTTCTTCGGGTTGTTGATGAATGGGTAAAAGGAATTACTAATCATCAACAAACTATACCTTCTTTGCGGGAAGGGGTTTATTCACAATTGTTAATGGATTTATCCCATAAATCTCATGAAACAGGAAGTTGGGTAAATGTGCCAAATTTGGGAGAGTTTTTAGATTAGGTCAATGATGATGACTAATAATTAGGGTTTGCTGAAAAAGTTGTCTGTGAGAGCTAGGAGTCAGGAGTCAGGAGTCAGGAGTCAGGAGTCAGGAGTCAGGAGTCAGGAGGAAGAATTAGAAGAAGAGAAGAATAGTATTAAATATCATGACATTCAGTTATTTTAGATATTGCTGATATAAACTTCTCCTTTTGAGAATTAACATCTCGACAGTCTAAATCATCAAAAACTAAAATTAAATCACATTTTTTAGGTTCGCATTGCAAAGCAATAGGTAATTCTTGGGTAATTTGTTCAATTAAACTTTTACCTGTTTTACCATAACCAGTTACCTTCCCAGGTTTTGGTCCTGGTTTTATTCTTGCTGGTGTTTTCCGTTCAAATTGACAACCAGGAAAATTCTTTTGTAAAAAAGGAATTAATCCTCTAACTTCCGCTTCTCCACCACCTGCAAATACCCAAACTACCACGGCCATCCTCCCACAGTAGGATCTCCTACACGGTATAAATCACCTAATTGCCATCCTTCTTCTAGTTTTTGATCTAAAATTTCATGAGAGAGTGTTTTCATAGAAAAATGCGTCTTATCTTGAGAATAAAAACAATAAACATTTTCTAAGGAATCTGTAAAATGATCTAAAAGATCAGGACTATGAGTAGTGATAATAATTTGAGTTTTTCTAGCAGCTTGTTTAATCCATTCTGCTAAAATTGGCATCCAAGATACGTGCAAACCTAATTCTGGTTCATCAATAACTAATAAGGAAGGTAAAATAGGAGAATGTAATATAGTCGCCCAGCATAACATTCTTACCGTTCCATCTGACATTTCTGTAAGATAAAATGGTTCTTTAATATCTTCAAAATGCCATTCTAATGTTAATGATAAACGCCCAGAACGAATGGAACGTAGCCGACGAGTTTGAGGCAAAATAGACTTCATAGCATTATTAATACTGTCTTCAAAATCAATATTTTCCTGGGTTAAGTTTTCAAATACTAAAGGTAAATTATTTCCTGATGTAGATAAATAAATATCATTTCCTCCTATTTTTGGTTCTGAATTTCTAATTTGATGCAAATCCATGTTATTCGCATTATAAAATTGCCATTGAGAAATAAATGCAATTAACTCTCTTCTAACTTTATAAGCAGGTGTGGTTAGTGTAGTTATCAGTTTATTTTGGCTATTTTCCAATAATTCTGAAAGTGCATTTAAACCTAAAATATTTGCAGGAATATTATCTAATACTTCAAAATGTGTTCCTACTTTCTGTTCAGATTGGTTATAGACTGATATAACACCTTTACCTATATTTTGCAGTTTTGGATCATGAAATTTATAATAATAAAAAGGTGATGACTCTGGATTGGGTAAATCATCTCCACTATATAAAGATTCTTGATGAATAGTTAATTTCTGTTTTTTTCTATCTACAAATAAATCAATATCCAGAATTGGACTTTTAATTCGACTACTATATTGTAATATTTCCGAAAACCCATATTGTAATTTAATTACAGCAGGACTATCAACACTATTATCTAAAATCCTATCATTACCAAACCTACTAATTGCTTCTTCAAAACTAGTAATACCACGACTTTCATCAGGAATACTAGTTAAACAATCCTTTAAAAATTTTAATGTACTGATAAAATTACTTTTTCCAGAACCATTTGATCCTATAAAAATATTGAGATTTTTTAACTCTACAGATTGAGATAACGAGAGATTTTTATAGTTTTGGGTAAAAATAAATTTAAGAATTGGTTGATCCATATTTTTTAATTTAAACTATATAAAAATGTTTTTTGGCTGAGAAAATTATACAATATTTTTTCTGATATTTACAATAAAAATATATTAGGATACAATAAAAATAAATCAACCAAAGGTGGCGTTTATGGCAACCCTACTCAGTGAAACCAAATCACAGACTGGACTGGTCATCTCTTGGGAAGCCTTACCCGATGATTTTCAGTTAGAGGATGAACCAGTGGAAAATACAGGACAGCCACTTTTAGCGGGGGCTTTGCGGGAAAGTTTAGAAATCAGTGGATTTATTCAACCACAGATGTTAATCGCTGCCAATTTCGGGCTGTGTGCCACATTAAATGAGCAATTTGTGGCTAAAGCACCTGATTGGGTATATGTGCCTTCTGTTAAAGAGATATTAGCAGAACGGAAAAGCTATACACCCAATTTGGAAGGGGATATACCTGCTGTAGTGATGGAGTTTTTATCAGATAAAGACGGTGGAGAATATTCAGTTAAGCGTACCTATCCGCCGGGAAAATGGTTTTTTTATGAACAAATTTTACAAGTTGCCATTTACATCATATTTGAGCCAAATGGGGGATTATTAGAATATTATCAACTGGAAAATGGACGTTATGAATTAAAACAACCAGATGAGAATGGTCGTCATTGGATTGAAGAAATGGGACTGTTTTTAGGAACTTGGCGAGGTGCAAAAGAAGGACGGACTGGCTATTGGTTAAGATGGTGGGATCAAACAGGTAATTTGTTACCTTGGGCTGTGGAACAAATTGAACAGGAACGCCAACGGGCTGAACAAGAACGGGAGGAAAAAGAACGGCTAATAGCTTATTTGCGATCGCAGGGAATTGACCCCAATAATTTGCCCAAAGATGCTTAACTAGATATTTGCAGCCGCACGGATAGCAGTTAAAATGGCATTGTTGATAGCTAAATCCTTTTTTGATAAAATAACGTCTTCTGACATGGTACGTTGAGCAACGACAGCACAAACAGCCGCAGCGGCGAAGTTATAAACACCTGCCATTTTGAATAACATTCCTGCTTCCATTTCGTAATTCAAAATATTTAAGCGGCGATATTCTTCGGTAATTCCATTAAGAGATCGGATTAAATAAGGATTAGCTGAATCAGTCCGTTCTTGTCCTTCATAAAAGGTATCAACTGATGCTGTAATTCCTAAATAATGCTCAATTTTTAATTCTTGTGCTGCTTTGACTAAAGCCACTGTGAGAAAAGGATCTGCTGTGGCTGGATACTCTACAGGTGCAATATCATTAGCTGCACCTTGACGACACAAAGCCGCGTTACTAATAACAATACTCCCAACGGATATATGAGGTTGAATTGAGCCACAAGTACCAATGCGAATAATTTTTTGAATACCTACTTGTACTAACTCATTAACCACAATACTCAAAGAAGGCGCACCCATACCACTAGTAGCAGATAAAATCTTTTTTCCATTGGGTAAATCGCCTAAATAGCTATGAAGTCCCCGATTTTCTGATAGTAACTGCACATTTTGTAAATGAGTTTGGGCGATAAAATTAGCCCGCTGGGGATCACCTGATAATAAAGCAATTTCGGGAGGAAATTCACCTAAATCTGCTTTGCTAAAACCAATATGATATAGCATTTTATTATTCATGTTTTTCTAGTTGATTAAGTAGTGAGACAAAATTAATTACACAATGTCATTGCGTAAGCATTGCGTGGCGTTAGCCATATGGAACGAAGTGAAATGAAGCAATTCCAAGGGTTGTGATTGCTTCCCTTCGCTCGCAATGACTGTAAATATTTTTGTCCAATTACTTACTGCATTCTATCAATTGTCCGATATTGAATTGCTTCGGCTACGTGCTGGGGTTTGAGGTTTTCATTTCCCGCTAAATCTGCTATAGTTCGTGCTACTTTGAGAATGCGATCGCTCGCTCTTGCAGATAAGCCTAATTTCCTAATAGCTGCTTCTAATAAATTCCGACTTGCATCATCTAATTGACACCATTTTTGCAAATGACGACTTTGCATTTGAGCATTACATTGTAAATCTTCTTTTTGAAACCGAATTACAGCCTTTTCTCTAGCTTTTTCCACTCGTTCAGCTACGGATTTTGATGATTCTCCTGTTGGTTGTTGGGTAATTTCCTCTGGTTTCAAACGATTGACTGCTACTTGCAAATCAATTCTATCCATTAATGGTCCAGACAATTTTGCCCAATATTGTTCCCGTTGTCGAGGTGAACAAGTACAGCCTTGAATTGTATCGCCATAATAACCACAAGGGCAGGGATTTGTACTAGCTACTAATGTAAATTGTGCGGGAAAAGTAACAGATTGTTTAGTTCGGGAAATGGTCACAAAACCATCTTCTAACGGTTGACGTAAAAACTCTAAAACATCTCTTTTAAATTCTGTTAATTCGTCTAAAAAAAGTACACCTCTGTGGGATAATGAAATTTCGCCAGGACGGGGAAAAGTGCCACCACCAACCAAAGATGGACCAGATGCGGAATGGTGGGGACTCCGAAAAGGTCTTTCTCTAACTAAAGAACCCCGATTTTTCAACAATCCAGCCACAGAATGAATGCGTGTTACTTCCAAAGATTCAGGAAAACTTAAAGGTGGTAAAATTCCCGATAACCGCCGTGCTAACATCGTTTTTCCGCTTCCTGGTGGTCCAACAAAAATCAAATTGTGTCCCCCCGCAGCCGCAATTTCTAAAGCCCTGCGGGCGTGTGCTTGTCCTTTGACATCCTGCAAATCTGCTAAATTTAAAGATATTGACTGGGAAGTTTCAATTGTTTGATTTAACTGGACAGGTTGGTATTTTTTAGGATTATTTAATAAGTCCACGACATCAGCAACATCTTTGCAACCATAAACCGTTAAACCTTCAACAACAGCAGCTTCTTGGGCATTATCAATAGGAACAACTAAACCCGCAATTCCCATTTTCTTTGCAGTTGCAGCAATCGGTAAAACACCAGCAACCGGACGCAAACTGCCATCTAGAGAAACTTCACCTAAAAATAAAAAATCTCCCAATAAATCAGCGTTAACTTGTTCAGAAGCTGCTAAAATTCCCACACTAATTGGTAAATCAAAAGCTGGTCCCTCTTTTCTCAAATCTGCGGGAGTTAGGTTAATGACAATTTTCCGTATGGGAAAGGCAAAACCCGCATTTTTCAAAGTGGCTTTTACCCGTTCTTTAGATTCTTGAATAGCCGAATCTGGTAAACCTAAAATCACAATTCCCGGTAAACCACCGGAAACATCAACTTCCACACCCACTTTTACAGCGTCAATCCCGATAATAGATGCACTCCAAACTCTAGCCAGCATTTTTTATATATGAATAAACCTTGAGGATATCAAAGCAGATTTTTAGGTAAATTAACAATGAGTGAAATCACTGAATAAAAATGTTCTTAAAAACTTCTAAAACAACCTCTAAGAGGTTGTTTTGAAAGTATTAGATGAAACCGATAATCTCCAGAAACCTAACCCCCCTTCCCTACGCTATCGTGTACACACAAGTTAAATTACCCCCCTTAATCCCCCCTTATAAAGGGGGGAAACCGGAAAAATTAGTTCCCTCCCCTTTGCAAGGGGAGGGTTAGGGTGGGGTAATTTGAGGAATAATGGTGATTCGATAACTTGTGTGTACACCGTAGCCCCTTTGCAAGGGGAGGGAAAAGGAATAACATTTAATACTGGAGAGGTTTACGAGAGGGGTTTATTTATACATTAAAAACTTTTTAAACATCCTCTTAATTCCTCTAAACTTTCAACCGTGAGGATTGAACGTTGAATTGTTTTTAGTGTCTCAAGATCAGATATTTGTGATATTTTCGGTATGAATCTTAATCCTTCATTACCAAATTTTACTTCTAAACATAACTCAATGCTAGAGAGTCTGTCTTTTCTTTCACCTTGTTGTTCACCTTGTTGCATTCCTTGTTGCATTCCTTGTTGCAATATTTCCTGATACCAAGGTGATTCGCGTAAAACTGTCATATCCCACCTCATAATTTCTTGAACTAAGGAACTATCTAATACAAACGTAGCAAAAAAAGCAAGAACCGTTTCTAGTTGATTTAATTGTTCATCAGCTTGCAATAAACGCAATGCTTCCCGAATTATAGATTCATCTTCACCACCTTTGAGAATCGGCACAAAAGGCAATAGAGACGGTAAAGGTTGTTCTAAAGCAATTTTAACATCTACTTCCCATAGGTTAATTACACGGTAATCTTGACGAACTTGTAAGCCAGCAAGATTAGATTCATATCGCGTTGGGATTTCAGCATCACCTGTTTTGAGAATGTTAATTAGTACAGGATATGTGGGTAATTTATATTTTTCTTCAGCTAATCCTGCATAAGCTCGCATCCTTCGCGGCAGTTCTGATTTATACCGCAATTGCAATTCATTAAGAACCATAAATTGCCCATATTCTTTACTTTCAGCACGGATAAGTACATCACTTTCTCTACTAATCCATTGAAATTCAGAATTGAGAATTTCTCCAGCAATCACATCTGGGATTTGCGTTACCCATTTTACCCAATTATTGGGTGCAAGACTAATTAAGCGTTTGGTACTAACATCCGCAGGTTTGGCCATAAAACTATAGATGCACTAACTACACACCATCTTAACTTTTTATCGCCTGTTCGAGCGATCGCTTAAAATCTTTAACAGATGAGTAATTAAAACTGCATGAGTCCCAACACAGAAACCATTTTCAGTAAAATCATTCGTAAAGAAATTCCCGCGAATATTGTTTATGAAGACGATTTAGCCCTAGCCTTTACAGATGTTAACCCCCAAGCACCAGTTCATATCCTCGTTATTCCCAAAAAACCCATAGTCAACCTAGCTACCGCAGAACCAGAAGATGCAGCACTTTTAGGACACCTGTTATTAACAGTCCAGAAAGTTGCAGCAGCAGCGGGACTAGAAGACGGTTATCGCGTCGTTATGAATACTGGCGCTGATGGTGGTCAAACAGTATATCATTTGCATATACACATCCTTGGTCGTCGTCCTATGTCCTGGCCTCCAGGTTAATTATAGCGTTTTCCAGTCATGCACAGAAAGCTGATTTCTGTGCTATTTTTACGGATTTAACAGACAAATAATCTTGGCTTTGTTACTTAGAGACTTCCAAGAAATAAATTATCCCAAGAAACGAACCACAGAGGCACAGAGTACACAGAGAGAGAATTTTTGCATCAGTTTTGGGACATTTTTTTATTTGGAAGTCTCTTACTAACTCAAGTTGCTAGTTATCTAGTTGAGGCTGGTAATAGGTGATAAAATTCCAGTTCTCATCCTGTACATCCTTAAATCCTGGACATCCTGATAGCGAAGCGTGGCGTTAGCCATTTCTGAAAATTTCTCTAACTAGCAACTTACGTTACTATATGCAATATCGTCGGTTTGGTAAAACTAATTTATATCTTTCTGTTTTTTCTTTGGGAACAATGCGCTGTTTAACTGATAGCGAAAATGTCCAACAACTTCTGGAAAAAGCCTTATCTTTAGGAATTAATCATTTAGAAACTGCTAGAGGTTACGGTGACAGTGAAGCATATTTAGGTAACGCTATAAAAGCTGGTTTATCAGTACCTCGCAGTCAAATTCACATTACTACCAAAATTCCCCCGACACCTGATGCTGATTCTATGGGTCGGTATATTGACGAATCTTTAAATCGCTTGAATTTAGATTATCTGGATTGTTTAGGAATTCATGGATTAAATACTTGGCAACATTTAGAATGGGTACAAGCTAAAAATGGCTGTATGCAAGCTGTTGAGGAAGCTATTAATGATGGGAGAGTGCGACATCTTGGGTTTTCTACTCACGGTTCATTAGATGTAATTTTAGCAGCGATAAATACAAATCTTTTTGAATTTGTTAATCTCCATTATTACTATTTTTTTCAACATAATGCCCCCGCTATTAAGTTAGCAAAAGAGAAAGATATGGGCGTTTTTATTATTTCTCCTGCGGATAAGGGCGGAAAATTATATACTCCACCCCAAACTTTAAAGGAACTTTGTTACCCATTTACACCATTAGATCTAAATTATCGGTTTTTGCTGAGTGATAACCACATTCATACTTTGAGTATAGGACCGGCAAACCAGGAAGAATTAGTAATATCTCCAGAACTTTTTGAGAAGAAAAATGAATTAACAAAAGCCGAAATTGCCATTTTTGAAAGATTAGAAAATCAGCAAAATAATGTTTTATTAACCGATAAATGTAGTCAATGTTATGCCTGTTTACCTTGCCCGGAAAATATTCATATTCCCGAAGTTTTAAGATTACGAAATTTAGCCGTAGCTTATGATATGACAGATTATGGTAAATATCGTTATGGAATGTTTGAAAATGCCGGTCATTGGTTTCCAGGAATGAAAGCCAACCGTTGTACAGAATGTGGTGATTGTTTGCCCAAATGTCCAGAAAATTTAGATATTCCTACTTTGCTAAAAGATACCCATGAAAGATTGCAGGGAAAAGCAGGAAGAAGATTATGGGGGTAAACTATTGAATCTTTCTTCTGACAATTGACAACGGACAACGGACAACTGACAACTGACTTAAAATCTAAGCTTCTTTAGCTCTTACTTCCTCAACTTCTGCCAATGTTTCCATAGTTAGGGGTGTAGATTGACTAGCACCGGAGAGAAGTTTTAACAAATTAGGACGGGAATCATATAATAGATAGATAATGCGATCGCCTATTTCCCACTGTTGGCTTGCAGACATCACCTGTAACCGTTCTTCTCGTTCTAACAATAGTGGTACTAAGATCCCATCTCGAATTTTTTCTTGTATATGTTCATGTTGAGAGTCAAATTCCGCCGCATTTAGTGTAGTTGTTCCTAATTTCACCTGTCCATTCATCAAATATTCATTCCAAGTTTTTACCGATAAATCAGGGACAAAGGCTTGCTCAACCTTACTATTAACCAAAGGAGAACCTTGGGGATGATGGGGAAATATAGCTAAAACCCGGGGAGGATTAAATTCCTCAGCAGCCCGTTGAGCTAAGACAAAATTCACCTCACCATTACTTGTAATAGCTAAAAAAGTCCCCATCGAACCAATACCAGCTTCTTCCAGTATTTCCCCATCTAAAGCACTACTAGCAATCACCCGCAGATTTTGGGCTTCAGCTTGGGCTAAACGTTCCGGGTCAGTATCAATCATCACCACACTTTCTCCCCGTTCTTGAAAAAAGCGGGCAATTAATAAACCCAGGGGATTACAGCCGACAATTACCGCCCCAGTTGCATCTTTAGAGGTAATTCGTAACCATTTAACCAACCAGCCAGCGGTTAAACCTTGACAAAAAACCGTCATGATAATTGTCAAAAAGACTAAGGCTTTAATCGAATCACCACCATTAATGCCCCTCTGCGTCAGTAAAATCGCAAATAAAGACGCTACAGAGGCGGAAACTATGCCTCTGGGTGCAACCCAACTTAAAAATAGTTTCTGTCGCCAATTTAGATCACTATTCCAAGTACACAAAATAATGTTAATGGGGCGAACAACAAACATTAACACCAAAACGGTGAATAAACTCCCCCAACCTAAAGCGAAGACACTGGCAATGGATAAATCAGCCGCTAGGAGGATGAATAATACAGAAACGCTGAGAATTGTCAGTTGATTTTTAAAGCTTCGCAATAAACGCTCTTCGGGAACTGAAGAGTTAGCAAATACCGCACCTGCTACTACTGTGGTCATGATTCCCGATTCAGAGCGAATCATTTGCGATAGGGCAAACAACACCCATAAAACTGCCAGTACAACCAGATTTTTCAGTTCAAAAGAGATGAAATTGGCGCGTTTAAACATCCAACTCATTAAATATCCACCAACGCCACCAATGCCCGCACCCACAGCGAAACGTAAAATTAGACCAATAATGGCATTAATGGGGTCTGTATCACCGTTTAAAATTGTATCCAAGACAACGTAAGCCAGGATAGCTCCCACGGGATCTATTAAAACTCCTTCGCCTTCTAATAGCGTTGCTACTTGTCTATCTACGTTAATTTGTTGAATTAATGGACCAATTACGGTCGGTCCGGTGACAACAACAATGGACGCATAAAGCACTGCTATATTCCAGGGAAACTCCCCTAGCCAGTGCGCCGCAAGACTTCCCCCTAGTAGGGTGATCAGAGTTCCCAAGGTGACGAGTAACTGGAGACTGAGGGAAACTTTGCCCAACTCCTGCCGATCTAATTTGAGTCCTCCTTCAAACAAAATGATTGCTGTTGCTAGGGAAACAATCACTTCTAATCCTGTTCCTAGTAAATGGGGTTGTAATATTCCCAGCCCGTCTTTACCTAACAGGATGCCTAATAAGAGTAGTAACACGATGCTAGGTAATTTGAAATATGCAGCCATTACCTGGGCGCTAATGCCTGCAAAAACAGTGATCACCATCTGGAGGGTGATTTCAAAAGGTGCTTCCATGTTGTAGATTTTGAGCCATTGATTTCAAAATCCTCTCTAAAGAATCATAAACATTAAGTTTACAAAAATTGTAGTCTGATTATTTTTTTTGGCAAAAGGCAAGAGGTGAAGGCAAGTAGGGGGGGTAGGGGAGGTAGGGGGGGTAGGGG
>NZ_VILC01000034.1:19435-27066 GCF_009712065.1 Aphanizomenon sp. UHCC 0183
TAAATTTGACGAACTACTAGATATTCGTCCTACCTGTTTGTACCCCTTGATCCTACAGCTAAAAAAATCTTTCCAAAACCTCTTGACATTCTCAAAAAAACCCGCTATATTGTTAAAAGTGAAGAGAAACAAGCCCCCATCGTCTAGAGGCCTAGGACACCTCCCTTTCACGGAGGTAACAGGGATTCGAATTCCCTTGGGGGTACTATCAAAGGGATAGAGAAAGAGTAAAAGTCTTTTTCTATCCCTTTTAACATTTCTGTAGTTTTTGTATAGTGATACAAATGCAGGAATAAATATTTTCAATCTTAATGAATTTATCCTCACGCAAAGGCGCAAAGGTAAGAGGTTTAAAAATTAAAGTAAGAAAATTTTATACTGAATATAGCTTTGCCACGCAGGCTGTCTGTGAAAATTAAGGATTATATTCAAATTCACTTTGCGATCGCTACTAATGTCACAATTCAATAACTATAGTTAAACTATAGGGCTTACACATTGACCAAGTTTACCAAATATGTAATGTGGATTTTATCTCTTGTAGGGTGCGTCAGACCCGATAATTTGACAAAAAACAAATTTCCTCTATCTGACGCACCCTACTTGTATAAGAATAAATTAAGTGATATGGAATAGAAGTCCGTACGGTTTAAAAAAAGTTATTATAAAAAATCAATCATGCAGACATCAATTTTCGTTTATATTTATGATGGCAAAGTCTAAAAAGTTTCGTTGGCAAAAAACTAAATATTCTACCTTAGCCCGAAAAATAGACATTTTCAGGGCTGCGGCTAAATTTATGTCATTTCTGTGGTGGGATAGCATTTTTCCTCAAGATTCTTTAGAACATAAGAAAACCCGCGCTACTTGGCTGGTGAATACTTTAATTGATTTAGGTCCTACTTTTATTAAAATTGGTCAAACTTTGTCTACTCGTGCCGATTTATTGCCCTTAGAATATATAGAAGCTTTGGGAACTTTACAGGATCAGGTTCCGGCTTTTAGTAGTCAAGAAGCAATTAAGATGATTGAATTAGAATTAGGTAAACCTGTCCAATTTATCTATAAAGAATTTGATTTTAATCCTTTGGCTGCTGCTAGTTTAGGTCAAGTTCATAAGGCGATATTATACTCTAATGAAGAGGTGGTTGTTAAAGTCCAACGTCCCGGTTTAGATGCTTTATTTAATTTAGATTTTAAAATATTATTACAGTTAATTAAATTTTGTAATGAATATTTTGCTGGATTAAGAAAGTATAATTTACAATCAATTTATAATGAGTTTTTTGATTTGTTGTTTCAAGAAATTGATTATATTCAAGAGGGTAAAAATTCTGATAAATTTAGAGAAAATTTTCGTGGATATCCGCGAATTATTGTTCCTAAAGTCTATTGGCAATATACGACAACGAAGATATTAACTTTAGAATATAAACCGGGAATTAAAATTAATGATAAGGCGGCTTTAGAAGCTTGTGGAATCAATATTCATCAGGTAAATGAAACGGGGATTTGTTGTTATTTAAAGCAACTATTACAAGATGGTTTTTTCCAAGTTGATCCCCATCCAGGGAATATGGCAGTCAATCCAGATGGTAGTATTATCTTCTATGATTTTGGCATGATGGCAGAAATCGGAACTTTGAATAAAGATCAGATGATTAAAACTTTTTTTGCCATTTTAAAAAAGGATAGTAATGAGATAGTAAATACTTTAATGAACATGGGATTACTTGAACCGATCCCAGATATGACTCCAGTAAAAAGATTAGTCACATTTTTATTGGATAAATTCACCGATAAACCTTTAGATATTAAAGCATTGAGTGAGGTAAAAATTGAACTTTATGAAATGTTTGAACAGCAACCATTTCGCTTACCTGCTCAAATGACATTTATTTTAAAATCCATAACCACATTAGATGGCATCGCCAGAACTTTAGAGCCTCAATATAATCCTACAGTATTATCCCAAACATTTATCAAAAGTCTAGCAGTCGCAAAAAGTAAAGGAAATACTATCGCTCAATTAAGCCATCAAGCTAGGGATTTTATTCAATATCAACTGACAAAACCGAATAAAACTGAAGTTTTAGTGAAAAAATTAGCAGAAAGAGTTGAAAGGGGAGAGTTACAATTAAGGGTTAAAAATGTTGAAAGCGATCGCATCTTAGGACAAATTTATCTAGCCATCAAAACCTTAATTTATGCTTGTTTAACAGGATTTAGTCTATTGACGGGGTTAATCTTAATCATCTCTAAGTATCATAATTGGGCGATCGCCATTTTTTGTATATGTGCTTTCTGTCTATATTTATTAGTTAAATCCCTCATAAAATTAGTAATTATCGAAAAAATAGAAAAACTGGGCAAAAAGTGACTGAGGGGCGCAGGGCCTGCGCCCCTACGCTCCTCACATATCAGTTAATTGGTGAGAAAGATAGAGGTAGAGTGAGTGTAAAACTAATTTCACTGAGTTGAGAATTCTTGACGTTCTGGAGATATTCCTGGTAAACGTAAATTACGGATAGACATAAGCATATTTGTCAGAGGATAGCGCAAGCGATCGCTAATATTGCTGACAAATTCATCTTTAAGTTCATTTAAGAGACTTCCAAGAAATAAATTATCCTAAGAAACGAACCACAGAGGCACAGAGTACACAGAGAGAGAATTTCTGCATCAGTTTTGGGACATTTTTTTATTTGGAAGTCTCTAATTGTTGTAGTTGTTCTACGTATTGCCTAGTTCTTTCATACAATTTTGCTTGGACTTCTAAACTGCGCTGGAGTTGTTCAGTCCGTTCATCTACTAAAGTTTGCAGTTGTTGCAATCTTTGGGATTGAATAACAGCATCACTTAATTGAGCGCAAAGCATTTCTATTAAATTTACGTCTGTTGTTTCCCCATTACGAGTAAGTAGGTGAACACAATAAAACCAAACTGTGTAAAGAAATGTAAAATCGCCCAAACCCTCTTCACTCTTGCCTCTTGCCTCTTGCCTTTTGCCTTGCCATAACGACAATTTTCAACGCTCACCTACTTAGTTGCTGGCTGTAAAACTACAAATCCTAAAACCTTACCTTGACTTTCCAATGGCATTAATATCCCATGATGAATCTCTTTAATGGCAAATAAAGGAGCAGAATTACTAGTATTTTCATCTTCACAATTATGAGTCATAATTGGTTTTCCTGGATCTGTAAATAGGAGTTGGCATAAACATAGGCAAGAGGCAAAAGGCAAGAGGATTCGAGAATATAAAGGTGTACCGAGTTCCGTTCAAAAATCAAATAGGAGTCCTATAGATATAAACCGTAATCCCTCTATAATTAACCTAGAAATATCAACTTTTACATCCGAATTAACACGGGAAACCTGACCTAATCAGTACAATTATCTTAAATAAAGCTAAAAATTAGGATTTTACCCAGTTACTAAGGTAGTGCCTGGGTAAAATTAACTAAAACTGCCGACTAATCAACCAAACTCTCAAGACTCAGAGGAACCATATCACCATTCCTAGTCAGTCCTAATAACATTGATTGTTGCGATTCAATTAATTTACCTGTAAGTACACAGCACTCATCTTGTTGTGCCACAGCAGAAATACTGGCGCGAATATCAGATTTAGAAAAACGGGGTTTCCATTCACCTGATTTTTGCTGGATATAATTCCAGAGAATATCTCGAATTAAAGACTGATATCCCCGATTGCCAGCGATATCTTTGAGTTTTTCCTTCAGTTCCCGTTCTAGACGAATACTAGTAACTTCCATCTCAGTTGTTGGGGTGCGTGTAATGGTCTGCATGATTTTTTCTCCTTATAGGTATAGACAGGATAGTAATACAAGTGTAGTATGTTTAAAAGAATGTTCAATAGGTGAAATTTTCTGTGAAATCCATTTATCCCATCTCTACCTCTTCACAAGCAACCAAATGCCTCGGCAGTTGGGAATTTGCTGCTGCGGACGTGGAGAATTTATTTATGGGCGAGGATAGCCAACATCAAGGGCAAAGAACAAAAGGCAATTATGATTTTAAATATCCCAGCATGAATTTGCTGAATACAAAACCACAAATAGAGATCAAACGCGGGAGGTACAGGCAGAAAAATGCTGTACCAAAATAAGACGAAAAACCATCAGGTCAATTGTTAACCCCCGCAGTGTCTCAGACAAAAAGCGGGGGTTTTTTTATAAGGAGTCAGGCTGTGACAAGCGCAATCCAAGTATTAGAGCAATCTGTGGTCGTGTTTTCCCAGAATTACTTGCCACTGTGTCGAGTAAATATCAAGCGGGCGATAGTGTTGCTAGTCAGCAATAAAGCCGAACCATTGGAATTTTCTACAGAAGACGGCTGGTTAATTCACTCATCTAGATTCGTCCTCTCTGTACCCAAACACATTCGCTTAAAAATTGCTGCGACGGAACGAATGTGGAAAATTCCCCCAGTGAATCGTCGGGAGGTTTTACGACGAGATCATAGCAGTTGTCAATATTGCGGTACTAACAAACATCTCACCCTAGATCATGTCATCCCCCGATCTAAAGGTGGCCGACATACTTGGGATAACGTAGTCATAGCTTGCGAAAAATGTAATTCTCGCAAAGGCGATAAAACACTCGCTGAAGCTGGGATGCTGCTGCGGAAATTACCTAAAGCACCTGTTCACCCAACCGTGACATTTGCTGAGAAGTTTTGGATGGATATGCAAGCAAACCTGGAATAACAGGAGAGCAAAAGGAATGCTGAAATTAACTTACACCGATAACAGTTTTTATTTAGAGTGTCTCACTCAATCTCTCGAAGAATGGGTCGCGCAAAGAGTGATTTTGGCACTGCGTGTCAGTCAATCTTTGCGTGTTGAACCCACCACAGCTTCCTTTTTGCTACCTCTTAATTTACCAGGAGTAGAAAGACTGAAGACGGAAGTAAATCGCCATGATAGTGAAATTATGGGCTTATGTAAGTGCGATCCTGAATACTTAGAAGTTACCCTAGATGGTTCTTGGTTATCTGATGGTAATGATGATGCTGTAGGTGTGTTTGTCACCACTATGAGCTATAGTGCGGAGTTTTTTTTGTATAAACTTTGGCAAGAGTCTCAAGTCTGTGCTTCTGTCGTCACCGAATAAGAATTACAGCGGTTTCCGCTCTTATGAGGTACATCTTAGCCCCCTCATCGCACCCCCCTCAATCCCCCCGCTGCGGGGGGAATAAAAGGATAAACTTTTGATACTGGAGGGGGTTGGGGGTGGGGTTCTTATACCTCATAACACCGGGAAGTGCTGTATCATTGCTGCATTTCTAAAAGTTCAGGAACTGTAACAAATCGGTAGCCTTGCTGTTTGAGTCCGCTGATGATTTCTGGCAAGGCTTTCACGGTTCTTTCACGATTTCCACCACCATCGTGCATTAAAACAATAGCTCCTGGTTTAGCATCTCTGATCACATTTTTCACAAATACTTGATATTTTGCACGCGGATCGGTGTCTGCTGAAGTCACTGACCACATGACAACAGAGTTTTTTTGGCTTTTAGCATAAGCAGCTAATCCGTTGTTTAAATAGCCTCCTGGGGGACGAAAAAAAGATGTTTTTACACCTGTAGTTTGATAAATTAACTCATTCGTTTTTTCAATTTCACTTTTAGCTGTAGCTTGATCCATCTTTCGATACCAATGATGCCAAGTATGATTACCAATAGCATGACCTTCAGCAACAACTCGTTTACCAATTTCAGGATTTTCTTGTAAGGCAGTTCCTACCCAAAAGAATGTAGCTTTTACATGATTTTGTTTGAGGATATCTAACATTTTTGCGGTAGTTTTTGGCCAGGGACCATCATCAATCGTTAAAGCAATGACTTTTTCTTTGTTGCTGGGTGCGACTTTATAAACGGTTTTTGCCTGATATTTAGCAGGAACGGTAAAATTCAGGGTTTCAACTTTAACTGGTGGTTGTGATTTGAGATTGACTTGATTGTTAGAAATGGCAACTTTTAAAGACTCGCTATTGATTTTTAATTGGTGTGTATTTGGGTTGTTGTTACAAGCTATTAAGGATAATACTATTGTGGCAATGCTAATTATTTTTATGGAATTATAATTTGGGTACATAAAGTTAAAGTTCTCTGATATATTTCCCAGAATGAGAATTTGAGCTTTTACAGTATTAACAGAAATTTTTACCATGATTTGATATTAAATAATATTTAATCATCATAAAAAATATAGTAATTTTCTAACCCTGAAGATAGATATAACTATTTTTCAGTAATAATTAACTTAAATTAAAAAAAATTAATATAGATTACAAATAATAACTAACATCAGATTTTATTAATTTTATCAGGCAAAATTAGCAGTATGCTTAATGATAGGCAACCTAGTTGTAACTTCACGTAATTAGGCGTAAAGAAACTTAATATTCATCACTTTTTTGCTCGTTGGTATTAGTTTGGACTGCTAATCAGTTAATTTATGCCTAATTACTTAACTTGGTTGTTCAGCATATCAGAAAAACATTCTGATAGCTTGCGTGGCACAGCCATGGCTCAATACTAGCAGCAATAAACCACAGAAACCCTCACGACAAAGACGTAAATATGATCCAAAAAATTTTGTTGGCTGTCTCCGGTTTGGGACACGCGGAAGAAATGCTCAAGAACTTGAAAGAACTACCTTCATTTCGAGGCGCAAAAGTTACAGTTCTCCACGTTGTTACTCCACAAAGCACCGCGTCTGTAATGACTGATAAATGGGAAGAAGGGGGCAAAATTCTGGCTAAGGCTATTCAGTATTTAAACTTAGACCCTAGCCAAGTTTCTTCAATTTTACGCCAGGGTGATCCCAAGGATGTGGTTTGTCAAGTCGCTGACGAAATGGAAGCTGATTTGATTATTATGGGTTCACGGGGAATGAAGCGACTACAATCAATTTTCTCCAATTCCGTCAGTCAGTACGTTTTTCAATTGTCTTCTCGTCCCATGTTGCTGGTGAAAGATGACATTTATGTCAAGAACATTAAGCGCGTTATGGTGGCAATGGATAATTCTGATGCTGCTAAAAATTGCTTAAATTTAGCTTTGTTCTTACTCCAGGGTGTTACGGGTGGACAATTGGTTTTAGCTAATATTAATGCAGATTTAGGTGGTAAATTATCAGGTATTACTGACCTCAAACCCGAGAAGAATTCTGTTTTGGGAATGGCTTTAGCAGAAGCTCAAAGACAATCTGTAGCAGTCCGTTGTGTTACCAGCAGTGGTAAACCAGGAGAAGAAATTTGTCGTTTAACTAATGAGTTGAATATAGACTTATTATTGATTGGTTCGCCGGACCGTCGCCCATCTATTGCTAAGAGTTTTGTTGATATAGATCGGCTAATTGGCTCATCTTTATCTGATTATGTTCGTGTTAACTCTACCTGTCCAGTGCTTCTGGCGCGTACTACTGTGTAATGTCTTTATATTAGCGATTCATAAATAAAAACCCCTGCACTATATTTAGTTTAGGGGGGTTTTTATCTTATCTATCTTTTCCACCGATTTTAATTGCTCACAAAAGCTAATAAGTAGGTGGGTGTTAAAAATTGTCGTTGGGGCAAGGGAACAGGGAACAGGGAACAGGG
>NZ_VILC01000034.1:27344-41651 GCF_009712065.1 Aphanizomenon sp. UHCC 0183
GCTGTTCGCAAAGCTGTTAATTAACTTTCGCGGCTGGAAGTTTGGATGTAAAGCATGATTAAAAACACGGCGGGTACTAGTACGAACAAAATGCTCGCTACGAAACCCAAATCATTAACTTGCATAGCAAGATAGCCTTTTGTGTAATTTCGAGTCAACTATTCCAGAATAGCATCATAGATGACAGAGTGAAGCCAAATTTTTTAAAAGCTCTTAAGGTTTGGTGATGACGGTAATAGGTCCGTTCACTACGGTTTGACAAGCTAGACGGTAGTTGTCAGGCTTGTTTTTGAATTTGCGGTTTTCTAAATCTGTACGGGGAGATAGGTTTTCTAGTCCTTCGACAATTTGGACAACACAAGTAGTACATTGTCCAGCGCCGCCGCAATTGGTCATTTTGCTGAAAAATTTATAAATATCAATGCCATTTTCTACAGCTTTGAGTCGGAGATTAGCACCATCTGCGGCGACTATTTCTTTATTCTCTTTGACAAATTTGATGTTTCCCATAGTAGATTCCTGGTAATTGAGGATGTAATTGGATTAATTATATTGATTTATTGCAGAATATTAAGAACTATTAATTTTATGCAAAAAAATAGGACAGGTGGATGTTACCTGTCCAAAAAGTTGGAGATGGGTAATTTATCTAAAACCCACTGCTGCTTGCCAAACAAATGCAAGTAACAAGAAGAAGACGGGAATAACAGGTAATACATCTACCAATGGGTCGAAGATTTGGTAGGCTTCAGGCAATTTCGCTAGTAATAGTGCTGCTTCCATGTTTGTTTAAATCCACCTAATAATCAAATACCTTTTATATGCGATATATATTTTAACATGGTTAGGTGATCCGATTTTGGATTTTAGATTTTGGATTTTGGATTGATTGAGAATCCGGGCGACTAGAAGTCACGGCTACACGGGCGAAACCCACCTGCGTGGGTTTTAAAGGGATTGTGTTTATTCAGTTATCGGTTTTTTCTAGTAGTTCGTCAAATTTATTTTGACGGGTAATGATCGGAAAAAACTTCTGTTCTTCCCTCCCCACCTCCCCCACTTCCCCCACTTCCCCCACTTCCCCCACTTCCCCCACTTCCCCCACTTCCCCCACCTCCCTGCTTACCTTCACCCATCATCTTCGGATTGACAGACTACTAGTTCAATTTCTGATGGTTCTAACCAATGACCAAAATCTGTGACAAAGCGATCGCTCAAAATTGATGCGCGAATCTTTTGAGTAAAGCGAATTAATTCGGTGATGTTATGAATAGTCAACAAAGTATATGCTAATATTTCCTGCGATCGCACTAAATGAGATAAATAAGCACGACTGAAATTTTCACAGGTGTAACAAGGGCAAGTTGTATCCAATGGTGTAAAATCTTCACGAAACTTAGCATTTTTGATATTCCAGCGTTCACCGGACACAATAGCTGTTCCATGTCTAGCCCAGCGGGTGGGAATAACGCAATCAAATAAATCTACACCAGAAGCGATGGCGATCGCCATTTCTCGATAAGTCCCCACACCCATCAAATAGCGGGGTTTATTCATCGGTAAGAGCGGGGCTGTAGTTTGGACAATTTGCGCCATTAAATCCGTTGGTTCACCCACACTCACCCCACCAATGGCATATCCCGGCATATCTAACTGCGCCAATTCTTGAGCAGCACGGGCGCGTAAATCTAAATATACTCCCCCCTGGACAATGGGAAACAATGCCTGATCAGGGCGTTGATGGGCAGATATAGAGCGTTTTAACCAGCGATAGGTTCGGTCTGTTGCGGCTTCAACTTCCTGACGGGTGGCAGGATAGGGAGGACATTCATCAAAAGCCATGATCACATCCGCCCCTAAAATATTCTGAATTTCAATAGAGCGTTCTGGCGTTAATTTAATGATTTGCCCATCATGAGGCGAACGGAAAGTTACACCTTCTTCGGTAATTTTCCGCATTTCGCTCAGACTGAAAACCTGAAATCCACCGGAATCGGTGAGCATGGGACCAGACCAACCCATGAACTTATGTAATCCACCACCACCAGCAACAATAGCTTCTCCCGGTTGGAGATGTAAATGATAGGTATTAGCTAAAACCATCTGCGCTCCTGTTGCTCCCAATTGGGCAGGAGTGATAGTTTTGACATTAGCTAATGTTCCCACAGGCATAAACCTGGGTGTTTCTACAATTCCGTGGGGAGTAGAAAATATTCCGGCTCTAGCTTTGGTCTGGCTACAGGTAGCGAGACTTTCAAAGGAAAAATTGGCACTCAAGGCAAAAATACTAGTTAGCTAAATTTATCCATCAACTTAACATTTTTGGTGTTACTTAGGGCGTTCGTGGGGGTTTTTGTCTTGTGAGGGTCATACCCCGCAATCCACTATGACCCCAAAGAGGATATGATTTCTTTAGTTAAGGTTTTGTGATACCTCCTTTCTTCTCAGGAATTACGCAAAATATCCCTCAAACCCTCATTTCTCTGTGTTCTCTGTGCCTCTGTGGTTCGTTATTCCATGAATTATGCGTAAGTCCTACTTCTACCTCATTCTTTCTCCTGACGGTCACTGAGCGAAGTCGATAGCGTAGCGTGGCGTTAGCCATAGTGCTGACTCCTTTAAAAAGAATCACAGCAGTCGTCATCAATTTCCGCATCCCATCTAGCTGCTAAGACTTGATCCATCATCGCTTCTATAACCGTAACGTTAAATTGGCGATCGCGTCTTGCTTGCAAAGGTGTGGAAAGAGGAATCAAGCGTAAACACATTTGCTCTTGAATCAAGTCAAAGTAGGTTTCTTGCTGTGGAGATTGTTTTAATTCCAGATAATCAAAACTATCCACATTCACATATAGTGCATGGTTAGTGACTAGGGTAGACCGATGGGAATTAGCGAATACTTCCATTACATCTCCGTCACCCTCACTTAGTAGCTTGTTTTCTTGGGTGTAAATGTAGTGGACTCTACCTAAATCACGCAGCAATTGGCGGATATCGAGTTTATTAACAACTATGCCCATGTTGACTATGCACGGGGCTGGTATTTTGGTGTGGGGTAGATGATGACTCATAGAGAAATAGCGGGTTATGGAAGGTGAGTGACAACGCAGCCAGACAATCAATGAGATGGATTGTTAATTTCCCATAGTTCCAAAATATCAAGTTTAGGAGGCGACCGACTAATCATTGGCGGTGGATTGTCAGTCTGGAAGGAATTTATGATGAGAACATTTATATTCATGAATACTGGAAGTATTTGGCTAATTGAACTCTTTCTCAAGTATGGCTAACGTTTTACGCTGGTGGCAACAGCAATTCTTAAATTTAGTTGCGGCTGTAATTTTCTATACAGCTATTCCTTTACCCTATCTGCAAAATTTGGACTTCCAGAAGGTTGCTTGTTTTGCACCAGTAATTGGGTTGATGATTGGGGGAATTTTAGGTGGTTTAGATACAGGGATGAATTATTTAGGTGTCCCCGTGCTAACTCGTAATGCTTTGGTAGTGGGTGCGTGGATAGCAATTACGGGAGGATTACATTTAGATGGAGCAATGGATACAGCCGATGGTTTAGCGGTGGGTGATCCTCAACGCAGATTGCAGGTAATGATGGATAGTGCTACTGGTGCGTTTGGGGCAATGTCCGCTATTGTGATTATTATTTTGAAAACAACAGCTTTAACAGAGATAGCTGAAAACCATTATTTTGTATTAATGGCTGCTTGTGGGTGGGGACGTTGGGGACAACAAATGGCTATTTGTCAATACCCTTATCTGAAACCGACTGGTAAAGGTGCGTTTCATAAACAAGCGATTCATTCTTATTTAGATTTATTACCAAGCTTCTTTTTATTGCTGGGTTTGAGTGGTTTTGTTTGGTTAATTAATCCCCAGAAGTTAGTTTTGGCTGTGGGGATGGTTTTGGCTGGAAGTGTGATTTCTGTTGTTACCGCAGCTTGGTTTGATTATCAGTTGGGTGGACATACGGGAGATACTTATGGGGCGGTGGTGGAGTGGACTGAAGCTTTGTTTTTGTGTATAATTACCAGTATTTAGGGTTTACCAGATTTTCTAAATTTGGCAGATTATAATAAACATTATTACGGAGAAAAATCATCTATGGCAACATCAGAAGACGTATGGCAACTGTTAGCAGAATTAGCTACTGCCCAAAAAGAAACTGACCTACTATTAAAAGAAGTTAGTCAGCAACAGAAAGAGACTGCTCAACAACAGAAAGAAACTGATCTACTATTTAAAGAAATTAGTCAGCAACAGAAAGCAACTGACCGCCAACTCAAAGAATTAGGTAAACAAATTGGGGGACTCGGTGCAAAATTTGGCAGTTTTACAGAAGGTCTTGCCCTGCCATCAATGGAAACTATTTTGGGACAACAATTTGGGATGGAATAACTTTTTTCCTGAACACAAAAACAAACGACTTTATGGCATATTAGCCTCTGTTGATTTGTCTAACGAATTACGCGAGAAAATTCTGCAAGAAGGGCTTTATGTGGCTCGTATTCATGATCAAGTTTTTGAGTTGGATATTCCCAATAATTTTCAGGCTCAAAGTTATTAGTGCGATCGCCAGTCCAGGGTAATATAAACATTATTACGGAGAAAAATCATCTATGGCAACCACATCAGAAGACGTATGGCAACTGTTGGCAGAATTAGCTACTGCTCAAAAAGAAACTGACCGCCAACTCAAAGAATTAGGTAAACAAATTGGGGGACTTGGTGCAAAATTTGGCAGTTTTACAGAAGGTCTTGCCCTGCCTTCAATGGAAACTATTTTGGGACAACAATTTGGGATGGAAGTTATCAGTCCCAGTGTGCGAGTTAGTAAGGGAGGACAACACATGGAAATTGATGTTCTTGCTTATGCTAATGGTGAGTTAAATACTGCCTATATTGTTGAGGTTAAAAGTCATGCAAGGGAAGATTCTATTACTCAATTAAAAAGTATTTTACAACGGTTTCGTAACTTTTTTCCTGAACACAAAAACAAACGACTTTATGGCATATTAGCGTCTGTTGATTTGTCTAACGAATTACGCGAGAAAATTCTGCAAGAAGGGCTTTATGTGGCTCGTATTCATGATCAAGTTTTCGAGTTGGATATTCCCAATAATTTTCAGGCTCAAAGTTATTAGTGCGATCGCCAATTATTGCAGTGTAATATAAAGATCACCATTAAGTAGGTGAGTGTTGAAAATTGTCGTTATGGCAAGGCAAAAGGCACTCATGCAAGAGGCAAGAGTGAAGAGGGTTTGGGCGATTTTACATTTCTTTACACAGTTTAGTTTTATTGTGTTCACCTACTTATTCCTATAGATTATGTTAAGGAAGACAACGAATTATTAAGCTAACCGACAAGAATGGCGATCGCTATAGGCTGGACTAAAGCGTTGTTTTTGTGTATAATTACCAGTATTTAGGGTTTACCAGATTTTTTGAATTTGGCGGATGATACTGTAATTTAGTAACTAAAGGGTCAATAAGATGGACGCATTAAATCATGGGGAAATCGTCGGTACTCATCATTTCCCAGATGCGGTTACTGATCATGCGGCGCAAAACTTCAGTGATCCCCGACTTCTTTGAGAAGTCGGGGATCTGAAGATTTAAGGGGTTTCATTACCTGCTATTCGGGTTTGGTAGTGCAATTGTAGGGACATAATGTTATTATGTCCTTAAGTTATCTGATTTTAAGAAAGGATTTTACCAATGTTAGAAAAGCTAATTTCACTTTCGGAAACAGAAGACCAAATTTTGCAAAAAATATCTGATAATCTTGGCATTTCCGAAGAAAATTTAATTCGTCAGGTTTTAACTGATTTTTTGGCAAGACAAGCAGATGAACTTAATGAACAAACTTGGTTAGATGCTGTTACAAATAACCCTAGCCTTGCTTTTCTTCATGATCCAGAAGAAGATATTTATAACCTGAAAGATGGACAACCTGTAGCTCATGAAGGGTAAAATCGTTATCAAACAGCGAGTAGTGATATAACAAGAATAGTTATGAGAGATATAGATTATGAATACAACTCAAATGCGTAATCAAGTCAAACAAAATATTGATAAATTATCTCCAGAAAAACTAATAGTTATTGCTGAATTTTTACGTGATTTACTTAATGATGAAAATGAAGATGCAACAGAAGAATTATTAAAAATTTCTGGGTTTGAATCTGCTTTTGAACAAGCAAAACAACAAGTTCAAGAAGGGAAGGTAAAAGATTGGCGGATGATTAGAGATGACGTATAAAGTCCAATTATCATTAGAGGCAGAAAAAGTTTTTGCTAAAAGCAATAAAACCTTAGAGACTTCCAAGAAATAAATTATCCTAAGAAACGAACCACAGAGGCACAGAGTACACAGAGAGAGAATTTCTGCATCAGTTTTGGGACATTTTTTTATTTGGAAGTCTCTTAGCGAAAAAACTAGCAAGATGTTTTCAAACACTTGAAGAAAATCCTAGTTTTCATCCTAATATTAAGCCATTAAAAGGTAATTATTCAGGTTATTATCGTTATCGAGTTGGAGATTATCGAGTTGTTTATTCCATTGATGATGAAGTAGTTTTAGTTAATATTATTCTGATCGCTCATCGTAGTAAGATTTATGAGTAACATTTATTTTCTTGGATAATAACAAGCGGTTTCTTGTGGCACAATTGATAGAGGTTAATCCATGCTAAAAACTGTTCAGGGAATTTATAAAGATGGAAAAATCCAACTTGCTGAAATACCAAAGGACATTCACGAAGGCACTGTATTAGCTACATTTCTAGAAAACAAAACTAGAACTTGGTCAAATATAATTTTGGAACATCAAGGTTTTGCAGACAGTATTAACTTTGAGTCCTAGCGAGATGAATTACTGCCACCTGATGAAACCATATTTTCAGTTTAATATTTTTAATTGAATTTATGCAATATTTACTTGATACTTGTGTAGCTAAATATCGCCAAATTGTCCGCGAGTTACTAATTTCTCATGCGACAATAAACGAGCCAAATAATGTTAGAATAAAATCACCCCTCTTAGATTTAGCTATGCGTGCGATTGAAACCACTGGTATCCTAAATACCCAAGGGCAAATCAAACTTGATCATCCCATTCCCCAAGCAAAGGACAGGGTTGTGCGCGTTATTCTTTTAATGCCAGAAGATGAACTTAATGAACAAACTTGGTTAGATGCTGTTTCCAATAACCCTAGCTTTGCTTTTCTGCATGATCCAGAAGAAGATATTTATACCCTGAAAGATGGACAACCTGTAGCCTATGAAGGGTAAAATCGTTTTAATTCAATTTCCCTTTGACGATTTATCTTCCAGTAAAGTCCGTCCTGCCTATTGTCTAACCAATACAATTGGAGCATATCAGCACATTATTTTTGCCCTCATCACCAGCCGTATTCCCGAAAATCCCCTTCATACAGATATTATTCTCAGACCAGAAAATCCAGATTTTATTATGAGTGGTCTTCGTAAATCATCAACCATCAGACTTGATCATTTGGTAACACTTCGATCCTCACTTATTCAGCGTGAGCTAGGCTTATTATCGTTAAAGACTCAAACCTTAATTGTGGATATTTTGTGTGATATTTTACATTCCTAAAAAGCGTTCTGAGATTAATCCATACTAAAAACTATTCAGAGTATTACAGAGATGAATAAACTCAGAAACAAGGTAGTACAACGTTTGGAAGTTTGGAAGTCATCCCTGATGATAAATTACAAGAAGTTCTTAGCTTTTTAAATTATCTAGCTTGGCAAAGCGAAAATCCTCAAACTCAAGAAGATTAAGTGGCTTCTGTGCCGTTGGTTATCTCTTGTGAGACAATTTCTTTGTTGAATTAAAAATAATTCTTAAATCTATGAGCAATCAAACTTCTATTCCGGTTATTGTCAACGGTGCGGCTGGTAAAATGGGACGAGAGGTAATTAAAGCGGTAGCAGCAGCATCTGATTTGACTTTAATGGGTGCAATTGACACAACTCCTGAACATCAAGGTAAAGATGCGGGGGAATTGGCGGGTTTAAGTGAACCCTTGGAAGTACCAATTACGAATCAATTAGAGCCAATGTTGGCGTATGTGGCTGGGGAGAGACAGATGCAGCCGGGGGTATTAGTTGATTTTACTCATCCTGATGCAGTTTATAATAATATTCGCAGTGCGATCGCCTATGGAATTCGTCCAGTTGTGGGAACTACGGGTTTAAGTCCGGCACAACTCGAAGAATTAGCTGATTTTGCCGAAAAAGCCAGTACGGGTTGTTTAGTTATTCCTAACTTTTCCATTGGTATGGTACTACTCCAAGAAGCCGCCCTCAGAGCTTCCCAGTATTTTGATCATGTAGAAATTATCGAACTCCATCATAACCAAAAAGCTGATGCTCCTAGCGGTACAGCCATTCAAACTGCTCAACTATTAGCGGAAATGGGCAAAACTTTTAATACTGCTATTGTGGAAGAAACGGAGAAAATACCCGGAGCTAGGGGCAGTTTAGCAGACGAAGGGATTAGAATTCATAGTATCCGCTTACCAGGACTAATTGCCCACCAAGAAGTGATTTTTGGCGCAGCAGGACAAATTTATACCTTACGTCATGATACCAGCGATCGCGCCTGTTATATGCCAGGAGTAATATTAGCCATTCGCAAAGTTAATCAGCTAAAGTCATTAGTATATGGGCTAGAAAAAATACTTTAACTGTTAGCAATTTTCGATTGGTGATTTTCCAATCCAAAATCCAAAAGCCAAAATCCAAAATGTAAAATATGCTCGTTCCCTTAACTCGCCAAAAATTTGAACAAATTATCCCCCTAATTGCCTCTGGACCACAATATAAATACTATTGGGGGAAAGTAAGCAGTTTTGTGCAACGGATACTAATTTCTGTGGTGATCTTAGCTGTACTACTGCTGATACAATTCTTGTTTAGATTAGAATTTGGATTAATATTCTTTTTTGGGGTATTTGGTGCTTTCTTTTGGCTTTGGTATCCCATATTCCAAGCAAGTATACGCAATAGAAAATGCCGCCGTTACAAATACAGTGGCTTTTTTCGGGGACGAGTGTTAGACTGGTGGATTACGGATCGGTTAATGGGTAAACAAGAAACCGTGAATAGTAAAGGTGAGTTAGTCATCATCGAAAACCGCGAAAAGCGGATTAACTTAGAAATAGGCGACGATACAGGATTTACTGTGGAGTTTGAAGCTCCACTACGTAACGCTCATAAAGTCATTGCTCGTGGACAAATAGCTGAAATGGTGGTTATGTCCAATAGTTCTGATTTAAGCACTATTGAAGAATTCAGCGATATATATATTCCTAGTCGTGATTTATGGGTAAGTGATTACCCCTATGTCCGCAGAGACTTTTTCAACGAGGTTAGTGTGCGCTTGCGTGCGAACCAGGAGAGAAAACCCCGCCGTCGTTCGGGACATAGGAAGTAGGGGCGCAGGGCCTGCGCCCTTCATCAGGAGTCAGGAGTCAGGAGTTAGAAAGAAGAAGAAGGGTCGGAATAAAGAAGAAAGAAGGAAAAAAGAAAAATTGCTCCCTACTCCCCCTACTCCCCTTACTCCCCCTACTCCCCCTAATCCCCTTACTCCCCTTACTCCCCTTACTCCCCCTACTCCCCTTACTCCCCCTACTCCCCCTACCCCCTGCCCTACATCATCCGCCTACATTTCTATCCTGTCCATAGGCCTGCCAAGCCAAATCCACTAAACCATCAACAATAGCAGCAGCTACGACAGCGTTACCCTTGCGACCTTCAACAGTAATATAAGGAACTAAGGATTCTTGTAATCGTTCTTTTACAATTTTTGAATTGATAAAACCTGCTGGGGTAGCAACTATTAAAGCGGGTCTAATTTCTTCCGCTTCAATTAATTCCACCAGTGCAGTTAAGGCTGTTTGTGCTTGACCGACTACAAATATCCCTTCTGGATAACGCCTAGCCAGAGTTTCAATGCCCCAAGCTGCACGGGTTTTTTCCTTTTGGGGTCGTGTTATTGCTTCCATACTGCAATACACTGGATTAGCAAAAGTATTTTGAATATCGTGGGATATACCCACCTGCACCATTGGCGCATCTACCACAATAGTAGTTCGCGTAGCTAAGGCGGCTGCTCCAGCTTGTAATGCTTGTTCTGAAAACCGAATCAAGGATTTATATTCAAGATCGGCTGTAGCGTAAACTACGCGACGGACGATTTCATACTCTGCTGGTGAAAAAATATGATCACCAATTTCATTATCAATAATTGCCAAACTTTGAGCATCAGTTACGTGCCATTCCATTGCTATTTAGCTTCTTATATATTAGCCTTTAGCTTATCAGTATTTTGGATTTTGAACTGTAAAATTGCAAATTTCCCTTCCTAATCCCTATTCCCCAGTCATTTTTCAGGATTCAGCATCGGGAGAAATCCGATTCAGCATGGGAGATAAATAAGCTACTAAAGCACCAATGGCAAAAGCGGAAATATTGCGGACTAGAGGCAACCAATCGGTTGTCCGGGTAATAACTGGAGCAATACCGAAGGCAATAAATAACATTCCCCATAAAGGTGAGAAAATTAATGCCCATTGCCAAGCAACTATTTTTTTATCGCCACGGGGTTGGCCAGCAAAACCACAAATAATCCCGCCAACAGCGGAGGTAACAAGGGTGAGTATCCATTGTTCTCTAGGTAGTCCTGGAACGACGTTACAACCACCTTTGAGTAAACAACCTTTAACTGAATTTAGAGCCTGGAGAATGGCTTGATCTTCTCCTTCTTCACGAACAAAGTATAAGTTACCAAAGCGGGTTTGTAGTTCAATCCAGAACGTGCGAGGTAAGAATTCATAAACTGCATCACCCACACTAAAGCTGAGGATGTTACCACCACGGGCATCTGCTACCAAAAGAATACTTTTATCATCTAAACCCCAATATTTAATCACTGCTCTACCTGGGGTACGGTCGTACTGAGTTAAAACGCGCAGTTTCCAACCGGTGTCAGTTTCAAACTGTTCTAATTCTTTAACTAGCTTTTCTTCTTGGGGGTCAGGGAGAGTTTTTGCTAAATCTACTACTGGTGTTACAAAGCTGGGTAGTAAATCGGGATTTTCATAAGCTAGGGCTGATGGGGAATCAATTGCTAAAATTGAGCCAACAAAGCAAAATACGGCAATTGATACTAAAATTCGTCGCCAAAAACACAGGTGCATGAACGTTTTTATACTATAAAATCAAGAGGATAATGTAACAAGTGCTTTTTAAAGCGTAATGTAAAAGTGATATTTCTTTACACTTCTTTACTTTACTCTAATATTTAGGTATCTTAACAAAATCTGATCAAGAAATTGGGAACAGGAGTCGGGAGTCAGGAATAAACTCCATAAAAATGCTTGATTTTTGATGGTATCAACACTTAAATATGCACATAGTTAAATTTGATACAGCAAATTGAAACGGTTCATAGTTTAACCAAATATGAAACCCCTCTGGTAAACCTCTCCTTTGCACCTCTCCCTAACCCTCTCCTAAGAGGAGAGGGAAAAGGAATAATATTTAATACTGGAGAGGCTTTGAACCTTGTTCTTTGTATGATAAAAAAGTCCAGCTTCTAAGTAGGTGAGCGTTGAAAATTGTCGTTATGGCAAGGCAAAAGGCAAGAGGCAAGAGGCAAGAGTGAAAAGGGTTTGGGCGATTTTACATTTCTTTACACAGTTTGGTTTTATTGTGTTCACCTACTTAGCCGTTTTGAGTATAACTGCAAAGCCAATTTTACTCCTGAGTCCTGACTTCTGCTGTATGTTTCGGTAGTTTCTCATTCGGTTTCGGATTGGCAAGTGTTTTTGTATTTTTCTTGGGATTTTTTTGGCGTGTGAAACTTTTCCAAGCGGCTTTAAAGCCAATGAAGACGCTACGAGTGCCGATTTGCATACTTTCTGCTTGTTTCTTGGCATTATCCAGGCTTTGATCAAATTGTTTAACAACTTGACCGGCGCTTTTGACACCTTCACTAACATCCTCGGTTAAGTCTGTTATTTCTATGCTGGTGTCGCGGATAGCGTTGAGAGTAGGCGGTAACTCCCGTGAAAGGGTATCAAAGAATTTTTCGGCACTACGAGCAGCACGGGCTAATTCCTGCAAAGCGGGGATGGCTGCCACTAAAACGGTTGTTAGACTGACAGTAACTAGGAGGATGGATAGTCCCAGCCAAAATAAAGGATCAATCACGGTTAAGTAGGTTGGCGTTGAAAATTGTCGTTATAGCAAGGTAAGGGGCAATAGGCAAGGGGCAAGAGTAAAGAAGTTTTCAGCGATTTTACGTTTCTTTACACAGGTTGGTTTTATTCTGTTCACCTACTTATGGCATTTATGAACGTTCTAGTTTTTCAGTCAGGGAATCGGTGTCGTCTGGGGTGCTGCTGATATTAACAGTATTTTGTTTGTGGAAACTTTGGCTTTCGCGCTGGGTGGCATCTATGCCAACAGCGATCGCTTCCCGCAATCTATCTACAGTTTCTTCCCAGTTGTCTAGGGTGCTACTAGAAAGACGATCTGCCTGAATTTGGACACTGGTAGAAATATCTTCCGCTAATTCGGGGATAGCATTGGCAGATTTTTTAATTAGTTTACGGGTTTCGCGGCCTGTGCGCGGAGCAACTAATAAACCGACTAAAGTGCCGATAGCTGTTCCCAACATCAAACCACCAATAAAGATTCCAGAACGGTTATTAGACATTTTTTTATTTTTCTACTCCATAAAATTTAATTTTATACAGGAGTCTAGTACCCCAGGGCGGAAGTCAAAAGTCAAAACGAAGACAGTATAAGCTTTTTAACGATTTAGAATGGTTGGTTTATTTATGCCGTGTTGTACTATAGCAATCCTAAATGAAATGTGAACATCTCTTATTTTCCTACCTCTGTGTCCTCTGTGTCTCTGTGGTTCGTTAAAAAAACTAGTTCATAACTCAAATAGGAGTCCTATAGTTTTCTTTTAAGTATATACTTAAGCTTCTTCTTGACTCCTGCCATATTTTAACTATAAGTTGCCACTTTCTTCGCTACCAGCCAAAGATTAGATATAGCATATTTCAAACATACTGTTTCTTTGGCAGCATGACAAGAAACCTTAACTGTTTGTGTTTTCACATCATCTTTTATAAGTTTGGCGTGATAAGTGTAGAGAGTACCGGGAGGTTGTTCAAAACTCAACTCACCAATAATTGTATGATTATCTAAGCTTTTTTCGATGATTTTACCTGTTACTTGATAGTTAAACCAATCCCAACCTAAACGCAGCATGAGTTCTCTTTCCAAGATTTGGAGGGGATTTGGCAATATTCCCCAACCACGATAAACTTTATGTAAACATTGTATATCCCCAGTGTGGGTAAGAATTGATTTAAAGGTATCTTGATCGAGGATGCCATAATATCTTCCTTGGGGAAAATCTATGGCTGTGGGAGCAAATCTATGTCCTCCAAAGTGACTTGATTTCCAAATTCTGATGTGATTGAACTGTAAATCAGCAATTGTATTTTGAGAGTAAAAGTAAAAAGGATTGCCATATCTAGCACAACATTGATCATGGCTACCATGAGTACATATTAAGATATCTCTGGTAATACTGGATTCTATTTCATAATCAACACTCATCCCTGCTAACCATTTACTGACAAATCCGGCGACTTGTTCAATATTTGGTAATTTAAATTCTTGTTTTCGGTATCCTTGACTTAATCCCTGTTGCTGTTGATAAATTAATAGGGTTGTTTCTTGTCGTCTATGAGATTCATCATTGGCAATTAATAGAAACCGAATTGGTAGTTGATCGCGGGTTATATTTTCTACTAAACTGCGTAAGTTATCTGGTACCCATTTAGATTCAAAGGCTTCATAAACCCAAGGGGTAGGACATTCTATTAAAATGTAGGTTTGGTAGTTGGTAGCGCTACCAATGATATCTTCTTGGATTTCTCGTGAATTATCTGCACAAAAAAGTTTATTCATTTAGACTTACTCAAGTAGAAAGTTAATGGTCAATGTTTAGATAAAATCCTGATTTTTTAAATTGCTTTTGCTTAAATAAATCCTATTGAAAAAATTATCTCAAAAACTATTCAAAAATATACAATAATTAAAAATACAGCATTATTTTATAATTTACAGGAGTTATTTTTAAAATGGTTACGGCTAATTTATGACTTATTTGATGGATACCGAATGAAATACATTCGCTAAGTAGGTTGGCGTTGAAAATTGTTGTTATGGCAA